>JAHJYN010000313.1 GCA_018826885.1 Alphaproteobacteria bacterium
CAACTGGCGAGCGGCTTGTCGAGCAGCCGAGAGTGGGTCGGGAAGCCATATTGAACATAGCTGATCCGTACGAATGGCGACAATGTCGCCGATACGCGGGTCGACGAGCGACCTGCGGAGGATTTCGCCTCCAGGCTTTGCACGGAGAATGAAAATGCTTGCGAAGGACTTGATGACGGTGCGCCCACACAGCGTCACACCTGACACTAGAGCGCGTCCTGTGATCGATGAATCGATTGTGATGTGACGTTTTGCGTTGATGATGATTCAACGTCCGCTTTGGCGGAGGTGAATGATGGCCAGAGCGTTGAGTGACGATTTACGATCACGGGTCTTGAAGGCGTGGACCGATGGTCTGTCAGCACGGCAGGCCGCCGCGCGGTTTGGGGTGGGCATATCAAGTGCCATCCGGTGGATCGCGCGGGCGAAGATCGGGGAATTGACGCCACGTGCCCAGGGTAGCCGCCGTGTGTCCAGCCTCGATGCACATGAGGCCTTCATCGTTGGGCTGATCGACGAGCGCAAGGACGTCACGCTGAATGAGATGGTCGCGCGGTTGGCAGACAAGCAATCGGTGCGGATCAGCCGCAGCGCCCTGAGCGCCTGGCTTCGCCGCCATGGCTGGACATTCAAAAAAAGTCCGCACATGCACTGGAGCAGGACCGTCCCGACATTCTGAAACGCCGCCGCGCCTGGTTCGACGGGCAACCCGACCTCGATCCGGCGCGCCTCGTCTTCATCGATGAGACCGGGCTATCGACCAAGATGGCGCGTCTGCGTGGAAGAGCGCCGCGCGGTGAGCGCTGCAGGGCCGGCATGCCGCACGGGCACTGGAAAACGACGACCTTCACCGGCGCGCTGCGACTGACGGGTATGACCGCGCCGTTCGTCTACGACGGAGCCATGAACGGCAATGTGTTCCTCGCCTATGTCGAGCAGATACTGGTGCCGAGCCTGTCGGCGGGCGACATCGTCGTGATGGACAACTTGCCTGCCCACAAGATCGCCGGAGTTCGCGATGCCATCGAGGCGGCTGGAGCACGACTGCTTTACCTGCCGCCGTACAGTCCCGACTTCAACCCGATCGAAAATGCCTTCTCGAAACTCAAGGCGCTCTTGCGCGCCAAAGCCGAGCGAACCATCAAAGCCCTGTGGGATGCGCTCGCTACCGTTCTCGAACAGTTCTCACCTGTCGAATGTGCCAACTACTTCAAGGCCGCTGGATATGAACCGGATTAAGCAAGACGTGCTCTAGTATGGCAGAGGGGGATCACACCGCCGGCGGGTTCAGGCGGGCGAACCCTTCCTGAAGGTAATAGGGAAAATACGGGTAGGCGGCGGTGTTCTGGCCGGCCTTGTCGAGCCGCGCTATCTGGTCCGGGGTCAAGGACCAGCCCATGGCGCCCAGGTTCTGGCGTAGCTGTTCTTCGTTGCGGGCGCCGATGATGACGCTTGAGACCGTCGGGCGCTGCAGCAGCCAGTTGATGGCGATCTGCGGGACCGTCTTGCCGGTCTCGCCGGCCAGTTCGTCAAGCACATCGACGACATCGTAGAGCTTCTCCTCATCGACCGGCGGACCGAACGAGGCCGTATCATGCAGGCGGCTTCCGTCCGGCCAGGGTTGGCCGCGTCTGATCTTGCCGGTGAGGCGCCCCCAGCCGAGCGGGCTCCAGACAAGTGCGCCGACGCCTTGGTCGAGCCCAAGCGGCATCAATTCCCATTCATAGTCTCGCCCCACCAGTGAATAATAGACTTGGTGGGCGACATAGCGCGGATAGCCGTCTCGCTCTGCTGCTGCCAGCGACTTCATCAGTTGCCAGCCGGCGAAATTGGAAACGCCGACGTACCGGATCTTTCCACCGCTCACCAACATGTCGAGTGTCGACAGAACCTCTTCTATGGGTGTGAAGGCATCGAAGGCGTGCAGTTGCATCAGGTCTATGTAGTCGGTACCCAACCGGCGCAACGCATCGTCAACACCCTTGATCAGGCGGGAACGCGAGGACCCGGCATCGTTCGGGCCGTCGCCCATGGGCAGCGCCATTTTGGTGGAGATCAGAACGTCGCTGCGCCGCCCCTTGATCGCCGCACCG
>JAHJYN010000097.1 GCA_018826885.1 Alphaproteobacteria bacterium
GCTTCCGCCACGGCGACAACGCCGCCATGGCCGTCATCGAGTTCGTCGACCGCGACACCGCCGCCAAGGGTCTCGACTCCGGCCCGGTGTTCACCAACGACGACGACGCCGAAGACTAGGTCCCGGCTCAGGTCGGACAGATTTGAAGGGCGGTGGAGCAATCCACCGCCCTTTTCCGTTCGGGCAGAGGCCTATTCAGCCGGTGTGTCCGCGAGGGCGGCCTCAGCCTCATCCTCGATCCGACGGCGTTCGCGGAACATCAGGGCGGCGACCGCGCCGGATTGGGCATTGGGATTCGACTGGTTGAGCTCGGCCCCGTACAGCGAGCCCAGATAGGACTGGTCCCAGTCGGTCAGGCCAAAGGCGATGGTCGGGTTATCGAACACATTGAGGATGGTCGGAAAGCCGGACAGATCCGCGTCGGGGTCAATCTGGGCAAAGGCGACCATGGCCACATAATCGGCCAGTTGCCGGAAGCTGACGCCTTCAACCTGATCAATGTCGATGATCACATAGGCGCGTTTGAGGTCGTTCTGGATCAGGGTCGTCAGGCGGCTGGCCGCCGCCCGGGTTTGCGGCGGCGCATAGCCGGGGATCCGGACCGCGATACCGCCGGTCTCGCTGTTGACCGGCAGGCTGACGTGCCACCAGCGCACCGGGGCGTCGGACTCAATGAACCGCCTCAGCTGAAGGCGGGAGCGGGATGAGCCGGAGTAGGGGGGTCGAAAGGCATTGGGGCTGCGCTCGACCAGGGCGGCGGTCAGCGTGGGCGCGTCGTCCGTGGCGATGATCAGGACATTGGGGCTGCAGCCCGGTTCACCAATGGGCAGCCCGAGGTCGAGCGCCACCTCGGACACGCGGTCGGCCATGGCCTGGGCCGCCTCGCGCTGAAGATTGACCACGCCGACGCAGATGCCGGAGCGGGCGCTCCAGCGGGCCGGCCCGCGTCCGTGCGGTGGCGCGACCACGGTATCGGCAAAGGTCTCGACCTGCTCGCGAAGGGGGGTGCCGAGGACCACGATGTCCTCGACCCGGGTCTCCGGCGTCTCCTGTGCCCAGGCGAGGCCCGGCGCCGCGAGGGCCAGGGCGAACAGTGCGGCGGCTGCTGACCCTGGCCTCATGGACTATTCCTTCGACAGGTCCTGACGGTTGAACCAGGCGATGGCACCGGCGGCGGGCAGCAGCGTCCAGAGGGCGACACTGATCCAGGCCTTGACGAGGACTCCGTCCGGTACACCGGCGGCCGCATCGCCGCCGCGCACCAGAGCCTTGATCGAATCGAGCGCGCCACCGGGGTCGACGAGGACCGACAGCCAGCTGTCGGGCATGAAGCCCATGGGCGGCAGCACCTGCATCGGCAGGAAGAACTGGGCGATGGCCAGCACCAGCGGCACGAACAGGGCGACCAGCAGCGAGCGGGTCATGACGGCGGCCAGCAGGCCGATCATGGTGAACTGCAGGATCCGGAGCAGCGACAGGCCCGCCAGCAGGAAGAACTGGCCCACATCCCCGGCGTCCATGGTGAAGGTGAGACCCCGGTCGAACACGGCGGCCTGGATCAGGTCGCTGATGGTGCCCGAGATCAGCATGACCAGCATGGCCACCAGCGACAGACCCGTGACCACGGCCAGCTTGCCCAAAAGCAGGTTCGGCCGCGTATTGCGGGCACTGATCAGCCGCCAGGTCTCCCAGCGATAATCACCGGCATAGACGGTGGCGGCGCCGATCAGGATGAACAGCAGCACCAGTGCATTGGACAGATTGCCGGCGTTGGCGATCATGGCCTGACCCATGTCCAGCGGCTGCATCGACAGCATCTGGGTCAGCTCGGGCGGGGCGTCGGGATCGGCGGCCAGCTTGGTGGCGTTGGCGTCGATCACCAGACTGCTGATGGCGCCCATGATGACCATCAGGATGGGCGCGAAGAACACGCTCCAGAACCAGGTCGTACGGCTTTTGGAAAGGCGGAAGGCTTCCGCGCGGATGGCGTCAGCCCACATGGTCATGCTCCGGCGTCTGGATGGAACCCGTCTCGGTGAAGAAGACGCTCTCAAGGTCGGTGCCGACCCAGCGCGCCTCGTCGATGTCGATGCCCTGTTCGACCAGGGCGCGGATCAGGGCCGGGCCCTCTGCGCGGGGCACATCAGCGAGGATGGCCGTACCGTCCACCGTGCCGCGATCGCCCAGCAGGGTGGTCGCCTTGTCCAGCGGGGAGAGCGACAGCCGCAGGCGCTCGCCTGTGGTGGTCAGCTCGGACACTGTGCCCTCGCGGACCAGCTTGCCCTTGTTCATGATGGCCACGCGGTCGCAGACGCGCTGGACCTCCAGCAACTGGTGGCTGGCCAGCACCACGGTCAGGCCGTCGTCATGCGCCAGACTGCGGATCAGGGCCCGCATTTCCTGAATGCCGGGCGGATCCATGCCGCTGGTCGGCTCATCCAGAATGATCAGCTCAGGTTCGGTGATCAGGGCGGCGGCGACGCCGAGGCGCTGCAGCATGCCGACCGAAAAGCCCCGGACCCGGCGGTCCGCAGCGTCGGTCAGGCCGACCCGCTCGAGCCAGCGATCGGTGCGCGCGGTGTCGGACGTCAGCCCGTGCGCCAGCGACAGCCAGGTCAGCACCTGCCGCGCGGTCATGTAAGGGGGATAGCGCGGGGTCTCGATCATCGACCCCATACGTCGCATGGCCCTGGGGTCGCGAATGGCGCCGCCCATGACGGACGCGTCGCCCTCGGTGGGCGCGACCAGGCCCAGCAGGATACGGAACAGGGTGGACTTGCCGGCCCCGTTCGGCCCCAGCACGCCATAGACGCCGCCCTTGGGGATGGTCAGGCTCAGACCATCCAGGGCTTTGACCGTGCCATAGGTCTTGGTGAGATTGCGGGTTTCGATGACTGCGCTCATGCGGGAGAGGGTGGACCGGTCCGGCGCCTCACCGCAAGACGGAAACCGACGGTTGCAGATTAAGGATTCTCCATGGTTTGCCGCCGCCTTGATGCCGTCCCATTGCGGCGGTGCAATATCCAGCGAACCCGTCTGACCATTTCAGTGGATTGCCGATGAAGTTCCCGCCTCTCGCCGTCGCCGTTCTGGCCCTCGCCCTGACCGCGTGCGGGGCACCCGACGACACCCGGGCACAGGAGAGTGTGTTCGAGCCTGCAGCCGAGCGGGCGGTTCCGCGTGATGCATCCGAGGTCAAGGCCAGCTTCGCCCCCGTAGTCCGCAGCACCGCCCCCGCCGTCGTCAATATCTCGGCCCGCGGCGTCCAGACCTATCGCGACCCCTATTGGGGCCAGTTCCGCCAGCAGCCGACCGGCTCGGTCGGCTCGGGGGTCATCGTTCGGGCCGACGGCATTGTGGTGACCAACACCCACGTCATCCAGGGCATGGACGAGATCATCGTCGGCCTGAACGACCGCCGTCAGTTCACCGCGACCGTCCTGCTGGCCGATGAGCGGTCGGACATTGCCGTGTTGCAGCTTCAGGGCGTCGAGGAGCCGTTGCCCGTCCTGCGGATCGACACGGGTGAGGATCAGCAGATCGGCGATCTGGTGCTGGCCATCGGCAATCCGTTCGGCGTCGGCCAGACTGTCACCAATGGCATTATCTCGGCCCTGAACCGGACCGAGACCGGCATTTCGGACTCGGGCTCTTTCATCCAGACCGATGCGGCGATCAATCCGGGCAATTCCGGCGGGGCGCTGGTCGACATGGACGGCGACCTGATCGGTATCAACACGGCCATCTTCTCGCGCTCGGGCTCGTCCTCGGGCGTGGGCTTTGCGGTGCCGGCCCCCATGGTCCAGCGCGTGGTCGATGCAGCGCTGGATGGCGAGACCAGCGTGGTTCGACCCTGGCTGGGCGTGAAGGGCGAACCCCTGACAGCCGAAGAGGCCACGCGCATGGGGCTGGACCGCCCGCGCGGGCTGAAGGTCACCGACCTGTTCGCCAATGGCCCGGCCGCCCGGGCGGGCATCCGCGAGGGCGACGTGATCCTCGCCGTTGGCGCCAATGAGATCAACGATCAGGGCGGGCTGAACTTTCGCGTCGGCACCCGGGCGCCGGGCGACACTGTGGCCGTGACCCTGCTTCGCGACGGCCGAGAGCAACGGGTGAACGCTCGCGTCCAGCCCCTGCCGGGCGAGATCAACCTTGAGGCCGCCGTGGTGATCCGCGAGGGCGCCATGGCCGGGGCCCAGGTGCTGGCCCTCAACCCCGCCATCGCTGACCGGTTGCTGGGCGATCCGTTTGCCGAGGGGGTGATCGTCGGCGGCCTCGCCCGGAACTCTGTCGCGGCGCGTCAGGGCTTCCGGCGCGGGGATATCATCGTGTCGGTCAACGGGCAGGCGATCGATGCGGCCCAGGACCTGGCGCAGCTGCGGCGGGGCGCGCAGGTCATCATCCTGCGCGGCGGTCAGAGCCTGAACGGCACCATGCGTTGACGGTGCATCAGCCCTTGATCGGGGCGCCGATCGACCATGTATGACCGAACGGATCGGTCAGCCGGCCATAGCGGTCGCCCCAGAACTGGTCGGCCAGCGGCATGACCGGGATGCCGCCGGCGACAATGGCGCGGTTCCACCATTCGTCGGCGTCATCGACCTGCAGGTGCAGGGCGAAGCCCTCAGGCTTGATGTCCGGTGTCTGGCCGTATTCCGGGAATTCGTCGGACAGGAAGATCAGGCTGCCGTTGATCTTGAGCCGGCTGTGCATCAGCCGCTCGCCGTCGTCGGCGAGATTGCGGAACAGCTCCTCGGCGCCAAAGGCCGCGCGATAGAATTCCACCGCCGCCTGTCCACCCCGCGACGGGATGGTCAGATAGGGGATCAGTCCGACGGGGGTCGGCGGGGTCGTGTCGGCCATAAGTTGTCCTTTGTCGGCAGGGCGTCCGCCCCCTACATACGCGCATGAGCGATCTTTTCGAAGCCTCGGGTATCCATCCCCCTGATGCGCCGCTGGCCGACCGGCTGCGGCCCACCACCCTCGATCAGGTTGTGGGGCAGGATCAACTGCTGGGCGAGGGCGGTCCAATCCGCCGGATGGTCGAGGGCGGGCGGCTGGGCTCGATGATCCTGTGGGGGCCGCCCGGCACCGGCAAGACCACCATCGCGCGCCTGCTGGCCCGGGCCGCGGGCTATGAATACCAGCAGATCTCGGCCGTCTTCTCCGGCGTGGCCGACCTGAAGAAGGCGTTTGAAGCCGCCCGGATGCGTCGCGCCGCCGGCCAGTCGACCCTGCTGTTCGTCGACGAAATCCACCGCTTCAACCGCGCCCAGCAGGACGGCTTTCTGCCGTTCGTGGAGGAGGGGATCGTCACCCTGGTCGGGGCCACGACCGAGAACCCGTCGTTCGAGCTGAACGGGGCGCTGCTGTCCCGCTCGCAGGTATTTGTGCTGAAACGGCTGGATGATGAGGCGCTGGATCAACTGTTGACACGAGCCGAGGCGCAGGAGGGCAAGGCCCTGCCGCTCACCCCGGAGGCGCGCCATGCCCTGCTGGCGCTGGCCGATGGCGACGGCCGCTATCTGCTGACCATGTCCGAGGTGCTGTTCGGCCTGTCGGGTGAGGCCCCGCTGGATGTGCAGGGGCTGGCCGGGACCCTGCAGAAACGCGCCCCCGCTTACGACAAGAGCAGAGAAGAGCACTATAACCTCATATCCGCACTTCATAAATCAGTGCGAGGATCGGATCCCGATGCGGCCCTCTACTGGCTGGCGCGCATGCTGAACGGGGGCGAGGATCCGCTCTATCTGGCGCGGCGGATCGTCCGCATGGCGGTTGAGGACATCGGCGAGGCGGACCCGCTGTCGCTGCTGGTCGCCAATGCGGCCAAGGACACCTACGATTTCCTCGGCTCACCCGAGGGCGAGCTGGCGCTGGCCCAGGCGGTCGTACACCTGTCGACGGCGCCCAAGTCGGTCGGCGTCTATGAGGCCTACAAGGCGGCCGCCAAGGCCGCGCGTGAGACCGGCTCGCTGATGCCCCCGGCCCACATCCGCAATGCGCCCACGAAGCTGATGAAGTCGCTGGGCTACGGCAAGGGCTATCAGTACGACCCCGACACACCCGAGGGCTTTTCCGGCGCCAACTACTTCCCCGACGAGATGGAACGCCGCGTGTTCTACACCCCGAAAGGCGAGGGCCATGAGGCGAAGGTCAAGGTACGCCTCGACCGCTGGGCAGCCCTGCGCGCGCAGATGAAGAGCGAATAGGCCGCCTGTCGAGAAGCGTTGCCGTTTCTGGAATTCGGCGTAACCTCCCTGAGGTCCACCTTGGGAGGGGAAAGACATGAACTCGATGACGGTACGGACGCCCTGGCACCTGTGGGTGGTCGGAGGCTTGTCACTGCTCTGGAATGGCTTCGGTGCCTACGACTTCATCATGACGTCGACGCAGGGTGAGACCTACATGCGCAGCATGAAGTTCTCGCAGGAGATGATCGACTACTACGTGGCCATGCCGGACTGGATGTGGGGGCCGTGGATCCTCGGTGTCTGGGGCGCCGTGATCGGCTCGATCCTGTTGCTGCTGCGCATGCGCTGGGCCGTCTGGGCCTTTGCCCTGTCGCTGGTCGGCGCGGTGGTCAGCCTGATCTATGGGAAGTTCATCAACCCGCCGCCGCTGACGCCGGAGATGGCCGCCATGAGCTGGATGCCCTTTGTGATCGTCCTGATCGCTGCCTTCCTCGCCTGGTACGCCTGGTCAATGTCGAACAAGGGCGTCCTGCGCTGATCTGATGGCTGACGGGCGGGCTGCCATGCTCTAAGCCTCGGCCGGTGAGTTTCCAGCCGCCCGTCACCCTGTCCGATGCCGAAATCGCTGCCGTCCGTGCGTCGGTGGTGTTCGAGGACGCCCATGTGCTGGTGCTGGACAAGCCGTCGGGCCTGTCCAGCCAGGGCGGGCGGATCAAGGCCAATACGCTGGACGATCTGCTGTGGGCCTTTGCCCGCTCGAACGGCAAGCGGCCGCATCTGGTCCACCGACTGGACCGCGACACCTCGGGCGTCATCCTGGCGGCGAAGACCAAGCCGGCGGCGGGCTTTCTGGGCAAGGCCATCCAGAGCCGCAAACTGACGAAGACCTATCTGGCGCTGGTCGAGACGCCGCCGGCTCAGGATCAGGGCGTGATCCGACGGGCCCTGTTGCGGCAGGAGATCGGCCGCGAGAGCTACATGCGGGCCGTGTCGGACGACACGCCCGGCGCCCAGGCTTCCGAGAGCCGCTTTCGCGTGCTGTCCCGCAGCGATCAGGGCGCCCTGGTCGAGCTGGAGCCGCACACGGGCCGCATGCATCAGCTGCGGGTGCATATGGCCGATCTGGGCAGCCCGCTGGTCGGCGATGCGCGCTATGGCGGTGCCCTGACGCTGGCGGGTCGAAAGGCCGCGCGGCTGATGCTGCATGCCGCCCGCCTGCGCTTTCCCCACCCCGAGGGGGGGATCCGCGACGTCGAGGCCCCCCTGCCGGATGACTTCGGGACCCTGATGGCGGCGGCAGCCCTGGCCGCGCCGGAACGTTCCGGCGAGGCGGGCGCTTTTTCTGCATAGAGCGGAGACATGCCATGACTTTCAGACATTCCAGCCGCACTGCCGCACTCGCGGCCGTCACTGCGTCCATCCTCGTGCTGGGCGCCTGCGCCAGCCTCGCGCCCTACGGTCCCCAGGCGGGGCAGGGCGGGCAGGGCTACAGCGAGGCCCCGATCGAGTCGAACCGCTATCGCGTGACCTACAATGGCGTCGGCGATCCCGGGCCGGTGGCCGACTATGCCCTGCTGCGTGCGGCCGAGTTGACGCTGGACCGGGGCTATGACTGGTTCGAGGTGGCGCAGCGCTGGACGGATGGTCGCCCCGACCCGCGCGGCGGGGTTCGCCCCAGCGTCTCGATCGGTGCAGGGTCCGGCCGGTATGGCGGCTTCTCGACCTCGGGGGTCGGGGTCGGAGTTGGCCTCAACCTGACCGGACCGGGCGCCACCTCGACCACGCTTGAGGTCATAATGGGCCGCGGGACCAAGCCCGACAGTCCGCAGGCCTATGACGCCCGCGACGTCACGCGCGCGCTCGGCTGGCGCTAAGGCCTAGCGGCCTCGCGTCAGGGCCCGGTATTCGACCAGACGTTCCTTGTCGCGGCGCACCTGATCGGCCACGGCATTGTCGACGTCGAGCGAGGCGTAGCGCACCCAGCTGTCGGCCCCCAGCTTGTCCTGGATGGCACCGACCGGCGTCTGCCAGCGGAAATAGGACAGCCAGCTGATGATGATGCCGATCACGACCGCCAGCGCCTGGAGCC
>JAHJYN010000098.1 GCA_018826885.1 Alphaproteobacteria bacterium
CCCTTCAGGCCGAAATGCTGGGCGATGTCGGTCTTCTGGGCCGAGCCGGTCTCGCGCAGGAAGGCGAGCAGGGTGTCCTTGTCCGGAAGTCCGGCGGGCGGGCGGCGAGGGGGTTTTGTCATCCTCTTTCCATAACGCGCTTCGACGGGTTTTGTCGTCAGGTTCCGAAGGTTGAGCGTGGCGGGGCAAAACGCAGACTGCCGGTCTAACGTCGGAGATTCATATGCTCATCACTGCCCTCGCCCTCTCCTTTGCCCTGTCAACGGCCCCGCAGGACCCGCCGACCCATCGGCAGGCCGTCAACTGCACCGGGGTGTTCCTGTTCACCGCCGTCCTTACGGCCCAGGCGGCCGAGACCGACCCCACGGCCGAGAATCGCGAGACTGCGGATCTGGCGGCCACTTTGCTGAAGGCCGCTGATGCCAGCCGGCTGCAGGCGGCATCCCGCGAAGGCCTGTCGATCGACGACAGCAGCGGGGCGCTGGATGCCTGGCTGGAGGCCAATGAGACCGGCGGTGACACCATCCTTGAGCGTGAACTGGATGGCTGCGTCGCGATCTACGCCTATGCGATCCCCTGAGGGCATGTGGCGTTCGGCTTGACCTGAGCGGACGACCGGACCAGCTTCCGGTCCAAACCTCAGGAGTTCTGGATGTCGCTTGCCCCCAAACCGGTCCTTGCCGGTCCCACCGCCTCGCTACTCGACCTGATTGGCAAGACGCCCATGGTCGAGGTCAGCCGCATGGACACCGGCAAATGCCGCCTGTTCCTGAAGCTGGAAAGCCAGAACCCGGGCGGGTCGATCAAGGACCGGATCGCGCTGTCGATGATCGCGGCGGCCGAGAAGGAGGGCTGGCTGAAGCCGGGCGGCACCATCGTCGAGGCCACGGCGGGCAACACCGGCCTGGCCCTGACGCTGGTCGGCCAGGCCAAGGGCTACAAGGTCCTGCTGGTCATCCCCGACAAGATGTCCAAGGAAAAGATCCAGCACCTCCGCGCCATGGGGGCCGACGTCCGGCTGACCCGCTCGGACGTCCCGCACGGCCACCCCGAATACTATACCGACATGGCCGAGCGGCTGGCCCAGCAGATCCCGGGCGGCTACTACGTCAACCAGTTCGCCAATGACGCCAACTCCCTGGCGCATTTCGAGACCACGGGTCCGGAGATCTGGGAGCAGATGGACGGCAAGGTCGACGCCTTCGTCGCCGGCATCGGCTCGGGTGGCACCATCACCGGCATCGGCCAGTTCCTGAAGTCGAAGGGATCAAAGGCCGAAATCGTCCTCGCCGACCCGGTCGGCTCGACCCTGGCCGGTATCGTCAATGACGGCATTCCGGGGCCGGAGGGCAGCTATACGGTCGAGGGCATCGGTCAGAACTTCGTGCCCGAAACAGCCCATATGGATCTGATCGACAAGGCCTATTCCATCCCGGATGCCGAGGCCATCGCCACGGTCCGCGAGCTTCTGCTGAAGGAAGGCATTCTGGCCGGCTCGTCGTCGGGGACGCTGATCGGCGCTGCCCTGCGCTGGTGCCGTGAGCAGACCGAGCCCAAGTCCTGCGTGACCTTCGTTTGCGATACCGGAGCCAAGTACCTGTCAAAGGTCTACAACGACGCCTGGCTCGCCGATCAGGGGCTGGGCGAACGCGAGTTGCATGGCGATCTGTCCGACCTGATCACCCGCAAGTACGAGGACGGCGCTGTCGTCTCCGCCGGGCCGGACGACACCCTCGACACGGTGTTCAAACGGATGCGCGGCGCGGACGTCTCGCAACTGCCGATCTTCAGCGAGGGCCGGCTGGTCGGCATCGTGGACGAGAGCGATCTGGTCCACACCATGAACACCGACGCGATCACCCGCGAGGAGCGGTTCAAGCTGCCGGTGTCGAAGGTCATGACGCGCGATCTGGACACGGTCCAGGTCAATGAACCGCTGGAGGCGCTGGTGCCGTTGTTCGACCGGGACCGGGTGGCCATCGTGCTGGATGGCGACCGGTTCGTCGGCCTGATCACGCGGACCGACCTGATCAATCACCTGAGCCTGAATCGGTGAGATGACCCCGGATCGTCGCCAGCTTCTGATCGGGGGCCTCGCGGCGACGACGGGTAGTTGGCCGCGACCGGCCCGCGCCCAGGATCCGGCCGCGCTGGGTATTTCGCTGGTCACCTATCCCAGCGGGTCTTTCCCGATCAACGGGCTGCTGTTCTCGCCGGTCGGTGAAGCCCGCCGGGGACCCATGGCCGGGGCGGCGGTCGCCTTGCTGCATGGCGGTGGCGGCGCTCAGGATGACGTGCACATCTTCACCGAAGGGGCCCTGTCCCTGACGGCGCAGGGCTATCACTGCCTGATGCCCAACTATTTCGACGCGACGCCCAGCCAGCGGCGGAGCACGGCTGTCGCGGCGCGACGATGGCGCAAGGCGATCCTTGACGGGCTGGGGTGGCTTGGCGGGCGACCGGGCGTTGATTCCGACCGCGTCGGCGCGCTGGGCTTTTCCCGGGGAGGATCGCTGGGGCTGGAGGGTGTGCTCGAAGAGGGCGGCGCGCAGGCATTCGTCGGCGTAGCCTCGGGCGGCTCGCTGGACGTCGCAGACATCCGCCACAGGCCGCCGGTCCTGTTCATCTATGCCGATGGCGATCCCCTGGTTTCGGCCCGGCGTGTCGAGGAGCGGGCCACGACCCTGGCCGCGGCCGATGTGCCGGTCGAGACGCACGTGCTGCGCTCGCCGCGCCACCGCTTTGATCCGGACGAATGGCGGACGGTGTTCGACGTGGCCGGGCGGTTCTTTGATCGGACCCTGTCGTGAAGGGCACCCGGCGACAGCTTCTGATGGGGGCGGCGGCACTGCCGTGGCTTGCCGGGGCGGCCGAGGCTCAGGAGGCGGCCTTCTCGATCGAGACGCTGGTCTTTGAAAGCCGGGGCAAGCCGATCCGCGCGGCGCTCTATATCCCGGCGAGGCCGAACGGGGCAGCGGTGGTCTTCCTGCATGGCTCCGGCGGGATCGGCCCGGCCTATCTGACCCTGGCTGAGCAGTTCGCCGCCGAGGGCTTCAAGGTACTCGTGCCCGCCTATTACGACGCCGCTGCCGACGACGGGGTGCGGCCCGAGCCGGTCATGGACGCCTGGCGCGCCGTGGGCAGTGACGCTGTGGACTGGATGATCGGGTCGGGCATCGACCGCCGCCGGGTCGGCGTCATGGGGTATTCGCTCGGGTCCTATGTAGCGGTGGACGGTGCGCTCGGGAACAGTCGCGCCGCGGCGGCCATCGGCGTCGCCGGAGGCTGGGACGTCTATGTGCCACGCCCGCCGCGCCGTCGCATCCCGGTGCTGGTCATCCAGTCCGAGAACGACACCCATGTGTCGCCCGAGAGCACCCGCCGATGGGTCGATTTCCTGCGGCAGGCGGACGTGCCGGTCCGGCTGCAGGTGGTGCGCGGCGCCGGGCACCTCTATACCCCCGGGCAGTGGACCGAGGTGCAGCGACTGGCCTCGGACTTCTTCCAGCGAACCCTTCTGTAGAGAGCTGCTCCCCGTATGACCGACCGCAAGAACCGCCCGGGCTTCTCCACGCGCGCCATCCACGCCGGACAGCGGCCGGATCCCACGACCGGGGCGGTGATGACGCCGATCTACGCTACCTCGACCTATGCCCAGGAAAGCCCCGGGGTGAACAAGGGCTATGAGTATGCGCGCGGCAAGAACCCGACGCGCGAGGCCTTCGAGGCCTGCATCGCGGACCTTGAGGGCGGCACCCACGGCTTTGGCTTTGCCAGCGGCATGGCAGCGACCTCTACGGCGCTGGAACTCCTGGATGCGGGCAGTCACATCGTCACGGGCGATGATCTGTACGGCGGCTCGTGGCGGCTGTTCGAACGGGTCCGGCGGCGGTCGATGGGGCTGGACTTCGCCTATGTCGATCTGAGCGACGTTTCGGCGGTCGAGGCGGCGATCACGCCGAAGACGAAGATGCTCTGGGTCGAGACCCCGACCAATCCGCTGATGAAGCTGGCCGACATCGCGGCCCTGTCGAAGATCGCCAAGGCGCGGGGCCTGATCCTCGTCGTCGACAACACCTTCGCCACGCCCTTCTGCCAGCAGCCGATCGGTCTGGGGGCCGACATCGTCATGCACTCGGCGACCAAGTATCTGAACGGGCACTCGGACATCGTCGGCGGGGTGCTGGTGACGGCGAACCCGGAGCTGGCCGCCCAGCTGAAGTTCCTGCAGAACTCGGTCGGCGGCATTATGGGGCCGTTCGACGCCTTCCTGGCGAACCGGGGACTGAAGACGCTGGGCCTGAGAATGAAGGCCCACTGCGAGAACGCCTTGGCGGTGGCCCGTTGGCTGGAGACCCGCAAGGGCGTGGCCAGGGTCATCTATCCCGGCCTGATCAGCCATCCGGGTCACGAACTGGCGGCGCGCCAGATGACCGGCGGGTTCGGCGGCATGGTCAGCGTGGTGATCGACGGCGATCTGGACCGGACCCGCAAGGTGCTGGAGCGGGTCGAGGTCTTCACCCTGGCCGAGTCGCTGGGCGGAGTCGAAAGCCTGGTGAACCACCCGGCCATCATGACCCACGCCTCGGTGCCGAAGGAGGTCCGCGAGGCGGGCGGCGTCACCGACAGCCTGATCCGCCTGTCGGTCGGGGTCGAGGACGTCGACGACCTGATCGCCGACCTGGACCGGGCGCTGGGTTAGGCGGGGCCGTCCGCCTCGGCGGCGGCGTAGTGCTCGCGGCACAGTTCGCGCAGGGCGGCGTTGAGGGTGCCGCCGTAAAGCGACTCGCGGATGCGCTCATAGCCCTCGAGTTTCAGCTGGATCTTGATGTCGCCGACGGTCCGGCAGCGGCCCTCGCGCGCCAGCTGATAGGCGCGCTCGAGTGTCGTGGGTCGAAAGGTCATGCCCCTATATAGGGACTACGGCCAAGGTTTAGAAGTAGAAGCCGACGTTGGCGACCAGTGCGGAGCCGTATTGGTCGCCGAACAGGGTCGGGTCGGCGTCGGTGTCGTGGTAGCGCAGATCGACGTCGAGGGCCGGGGTCAGCTGCCAGGTCACGCCCACGTCCCAGCCGGTGTAGTCGACCGACAGGTCCTGCTCGCGACGGCCGATACCGGCGGACAGGGCGGTGTCCAGCGTCAGGTCCCAGCTGGCACGCGCCTCGACCCAGGTCCAGGTCTCGGTCGAGCCGGTTCCGTCCGGCGAATGCTGCAGGCGCAGTTTGGCCGTGGCCGGGCCAATGGCGCGGCTCACGTCGGCCGTGAACTCCCAGGCATCATCGTCCGTGCCCGGATTGGCGTCGACCCGCCACTTGTGCGTGGCGTTCAGATCGAAGTCGAAGCCGCCCCACTGGGGCCGGATGCCGACGCCGGCCTCGATCTCCAGATTCGAGCCAGAGCTGTCGATCGTTTCGGCCCCGGCGCCCGTGTAGAGGAAGCCGTCACTGCTGTTCCATTCCGCGAGCGCCCAGCCCCAGGCGTCAGTGCCGGACTTGGAGACGTCCTTGGAGCGGTTGTCGGTGCCGGCACCGACCCCGAAGGCCCAGTCGCCCCCGGCCATGCTCTGGGCCAGGGCAGGGGAGGCGGCGACCGAGGCGGTCAGGGCCACAAGGGCGATCAGGACAGGACGCATGGGAACTCCGGCGTGTCGGGTCGACAGAAACGCCGCCCCTTAGCCGAAGTTGCTCTCGCTGGCGAATTGCTCCGAGGCCTGACGGTATTCCTGTTGCATGCGCGACACGAGTTCGGCGACCGGCAGGACGTCGTGGACGCCGCCCGAGCCCTGACCGGCCGACCAGACGGTTTTCCAGGCCTTGGCCTCGTCGGCCATGTCCAGCTTGTGCTCGGGCAGGCTCTTGGGGTCGATGCCGTTCTCGATCAGCGACGGCGTCAGGAAGTTGGCCGGAATGCCCGAGACGGCGGGCGTGTAGGTGATGTCCGAGGCGCCGGCGTCGACGATCATCTGCTTGTAGGCGCCCTGGGCCATCGACTCGGTGGTCGAGATGAAGCGGGTGCCCATATAGGCGAAGTCGGCGCCCAGCATGCGGGTGGCAGCGATATCGCGGCCGGTCGACAGACAGCCCGACAGGATCAGGGTGCCGTCATAGAAGCTGCGCACTTCCTCGATCAGGGCAAAGGGGTTGACCACACCGGCGTGACCGCCCGCGCCATTGGCCACCAGGATCAGGCCGTCGACCCCGGCCTCGGCAGCTTTCCGCGCATGGCGGACATTGGCGATGTCGTGGAACACCACCCCGCCATAGCCGTGCACGGCATCGACCACATCGCGCACCGCGCCGAGCGAGGTGATGATCAGCGGCACCTGTTCCTCGACCGAGACCATCATGTCGGCCATCAGGCGCGGGTTGGTCGGATGGACGATGTGGTTGACTCCGAACGCGGCGGCATCGGGCTTCAGCCGGGCCTTGATGTCCTTCAGCCACTCCCGGTAGCCCTCGGTCGTCCGCTGGTTCAGCGACGGAAAGGTGCCGATGACGCCGGCATTGCAGGCCTCGACCACCAGATCCGGCCCGGAGACCAGAAACATGGGCGCCGCAATCACCGGCAGCTTCAGCCCCTTTTGCAGGGAAGCGGGAATGGTCATGGACGGCTCCTCCGTTGTCTTTGGCTACGGATAGACGGCTGTCGCGGGGTAAGGCAACGGTCGAGTGGGGAGCGGCGGGTGTGGGTGCGAAAAACACCGTCTGAATGGTCTGAATAGTCTGAAATGGGCCTCACGCATCTCCTCCCCATTCATGGGGAGGTGGATCGCTGGCGAAGCCTGCGAGACGGAGGGGGCGGCGCCACGGGTGTCTGATAGCCGAGGGTGGACAGCGGTCCTTCGGCATACGGCAGCGCCGCCCCCTCCACCACTCCGTGGTCCCCCTCCCCGCGAGCGGGGAGGAGATGAAGTTTTGCCGTCTGAACCGTCTGAACCGTCTGAATGGTCTGAAATCATGGAGGCGTCCCTCCGGCGATGTCGGCAACCGGACAGTATCGGTGATGCGCGAGCCAGGGCGGGAAGAACGGTGCGGGAAACGGCGGGCCCGTTGAAAGGGTGGGGGAATTCGGGGGCGGCTATCGTAGCTGAGGCGTTCGACCCATCGCATTCTTCCTTCTCCCGGTGGGAGAAGGTGTCGCGCGAGCGACGGATGAGGGTCGTTGGTGTGCGTCGGCGAACGCCGTGGCAGGACCGGTGCGACGGCTCACGCCGAAGGATATGGTGAGCCCCTCACCCCCAACCCCTCTCCCACGGGAGAGGGGAGACCCGTCCAGCCATTTTCACGCCGCCCGCAACCCGCTAAAGGGCCCCCATGACCACCGACACCTCCGGCCTGAGCCAGCTGGGCGCGCAGACGCTCCAACCGACCGATCCCGACTCCGCCCATCTGGAGCGGGTGCCCAATCCGCACGCGGACACGCTTTATGTGGCGCGCTTTTCGGCGCCCGAGTTCACCAGCCTGTGCCCTGTGACGGGCCAGCCGGACTTTGCCCATCTGGTGATCGACTATGTGCCGGGGGAGTGGCTGGTCGAATCCAAGAGCCTGAAACTGTATCTGACCAGCTTCCGCAATCACGGCGCCTTTCACGAGGACTGCACCGTGGCCATCGGCAAGCGGCTGGTGGCGCTGCTGGAGCCCAAATGGCTGAGGATCGGCGGCTACTGGTACCCGCGCGGCGGCATCCCGATCGATGTGTTCTGGCAGACCGGCGTGGTGCCGGAGGGCGTGTGGCTGCCGGATCAGGCCGTACCGGGTTATCGCGGGCGAGGGTGAGGTTTGGTGTCGGTCTCTTTAAATAGCCGATGGAGCTCTGATGCCTTACACCCCCGACCAAATCGAGCAGATTGAGGAGATGCTTGAGGAATGGCGAGCTCGTGAAGCAGCGCTGTCGCGCTCGCTATTTGCTTATCCTTTTCGAGCTCCTCGTGCGCGAGAGATGATGCAGCACGGGCTTAGCCGTAGGCTTGCTGATCTAAAACACGGGCTTGAGCGGGTATTCGAAATACTGCCCCCAGAGTCGAGATCCCCAACCCAGCGTGAACTGAGGGATGCTACAGCGTTCCTACAAGCCTTCGTGATCAACACGTTTGGTGCGATTGACAACTTGGCTTGGGTTTGGACTTGCGAAGCTGATATTCGCGATAATCGAGGACGACAGCCAAAGCCTGGCCGGATTGGGTTCACGCCGGATCATGACCTGCTACGTCAGAGCGTTTCTCAACGAACGCGAGATCATCTTCAGGGAACCGACGATTGGTTTGGATATCTCGAAGGCTACCGGCACGCTTTGGCGCATAGGATACCTCTCTACATACCCCCGAAGATCGTGGACGAAGCTGAAGCAGCAGAATTCCATAGGCTGGAAGGCCAGGTAGGAGCAGAGGGTTGGGAATGGAACCGCTGGGGAGAGGTCCTCGCCGCCCAGCGACAGCTCGGCCACTTTGAACCGATGATGATGCATTCTTTTGGAGAGGGAGCTCGGCCAGTTCGGTTTCATATCCAGATAGTTTGCGACTTTGCGACAGTCGTTGAGATCGCGGAGCATGTCGTTCACGATCTGCAGCTCCTTCGGGCCGAATGACAGTCGTGAATGCTTCGCGTCAAATGCTCACCCCCCGCTCATGACGCTCACGGTTCGGCCTGATCCAAGGGGTGCATGACCCCATCACGCCGTCCCCCGCTTGAGCTCATTGGTCGCCGTTGGCTGTCGGGGGCGCAGGCGTGGGCGGATGGGGGGCGGTGGCGTGACTATGCGTTCGAGCTCCTGATGTTCGGGATCAAACAGGGGTGGGCGTGCCTGTTCGGCGGCCTGCTGCTGGTGCTGATCGTCGCGACCTTCCTGTGGTGGCCCGAAGGCACTGTGGTCGCCCGCTATGATGCCTTGGTGGTTGGGGCGGTAACGATCCAGGCGGGGATGCTGGTGTTCAGGCTGGAGAGCTGGGAGGAGGCGCGGGTCATCCTGCTGTTCCATATCGCCGGGACGATCATGGAGCTGTTCAAGACGGCGCACGGGTCGTGGGTCTATCCCGAGGCGTCGATGCTGAGGATCGGCGATGTGCCGCTGTTCTCGGGCTTCATGTATGCGGCGGTGGGCAGCTATATCGCGCGGGTGCAGCGCATCTTTCACATCCGGGTGCGGGATTATCCGCCGATTTGGATGACGGGGGTGCTGGCGGTTGGAATCTATATGAACTTTTTCCTGCACCACTGGCTGCCGGATGTGCGGGGGATGCTGTTCCTGATGGTCGGGGTGCTGTTCGGGCGGGGGTGGTTCTGGTTCACGCCGGACCGGCGGCAGCGGTCGATGCCTCTGTTGCTCGGCTATGGGCTGGTGGCGCTTTTCATATGGATCGCGGAGAACGTCGGGACCTTTGCGCGGGCGTGGAGCTATCCCGGGCAGGAGGCGGGCTGGGAGCCGGTGTCGCTGGACAAGCTGGGCAGCTGGTTCCTGCTGATGATCATCTCGATCGTGCTGGTGTCGCTGGTGCACCGGCCCGAGGATGACGGGTCAGCGGGTTGAGATTTTCTCCGCCGCAGCCGGCCGCGGACGCTCAAGCGGCGGGGTCTCGAGCGTGCCGATGTGGATGAAGCCGGCGATGCGCTCGTCCTCGCCGATGCCGAACAGGGAAAGGGCGCGAGCGTCATAGGCGTACCAGTCGGTGATCCAGCTGGCGGAGAAGCCGTGCGCAAACGCCGCGTGGCTAAGGTTCATGGCCAGGGCGCCGGCGGACAGTTCCTGCTCCCAGACGGGCACCTTGTGATCACGTATCGGGGCCGAGACGACCATGATGGTGACCGGCGGTGCGGTCAGCTTGGCGAGGACGGCGCGGGCCTTGTTGGGATCGGGCTGGTCGTCGGCGAGCGGACTGAGGGCGTGGCCGAGCGCCGCGCGGGTCTCGGCGGTCAGCACCACCAGCCGCCACGGGAAGAGCTTGCCATGGTCGGGGGTGCGCAGGCCGATGCCGAGAATGGCGTGCAGGTCGGCGTCGGACGGGCCCGGCCCCGCCAAGGCCTGGGCGGGCGCGGAGCGGCGCTGCTGCAGATAGGCGATCAGGGCCGCATCGCGGCGGGGCAGGGCGAGGGGGGCGGCGAGCTCGGTCATGGGCTCTAGCTAGGCGCGTGCCGCCGGCCCCGCCAGTGGGCGGGGTGGCGATTTGGCAGGCGGGGCCCTATCTTTCGCGCTGAACCGAAGAGTGAGGATGCATGGCCACGCCCCGACCGGAGCCCCGACTGGAGGCTGTTCCCGAAGCGTCTGACCTGTGGGCCCAGTTGCGCCGGGCCGCTGAGCAGGCGTCTCGCGACGAGCCGGATCTGGCCTCGCAGATGAATGCGGTGATCCTGTCGCACGGCAATCTGGGGGCGGCACTGAGCTTTCAGATTGCGCGCAAGCTGGGCGATGCCGAGATGGGCGCCATGACGGTTCGTGAGGTTTGCCTGGCGGCCTTCGAGGCCGATCCGGGGATTGTCGCGGCGGCCGAGGCCGACCTGCAGGCGGTCGAGGAGCGCGATCCGGCGATCCGCTCGCTGTTGCAGCCGTTCCTCTACTTCAAGGGCTTTCAGGCGCTGCAGGGCTGGCGCGTGGCGCACTGGCTGTGGCTGGAGGGGCGCGAGACCCTGGCCCTGCATTTCCAGAGCCGGATTTCCGAACTGTTCCAGGTCGACATCCATCCGGGCGCGCAGATGGGGGCAGGCCTGTTCCTCGACCATGGCACCGGCATTGTGATCGGCGAGACGGCGGTGGTGGGCGACGAGGTATCGATGCTGCATGCGGTGACGCTGGGCGGCACGGGAGCCGAGCGCGGCGACCGACATCCCAAGATCGGCAAGGGCGTGCTGCTGGGCGCCGGGGCCAAGGTGCTGGGCAATATTGTCGTCGGCGACTATGCCAAGGTGGCCTCGGGCTCGGTGGTGCTGAAGCCTGTCCCCGCCGGGTGCACGGTGGCGGGTGTGCCTGCGCGACTGGTCAACTGCCCGACCGATGCCACGCCGGCGCGCACCATGGACCACACCCTGGCCGACATTGTGTATGACTTTGTCATCTAGGCCCGCCCGGGCTTTCCCTCGCGGGCCCGCTTCTCTAGGGTCCGCGCCGAACGATTTCTGAAAGGCATGCCGTGAACGAGACAGACCAGAAGCGCCTCGAAACCTATCTGAAGCGCACCTTCAATCATGGCGGCATCAAGCTGAAGCCCCGCAAGACGGCCGACTCGGTCGAGGTCTATGTGGATGACGAGTTCATCGGCCTGGTGTTCGAGGACGAGGACGGCGATGGCTCGTTCATGTTCGAGATGGCCATTCTGGGCGAGGACCTGCCGCCGGCCTGAGGTCGCTGACCGCTGAATTGAAAACCCCCGCCGGAGCAAATCCGGCGGGGGTTTTTGTTTGGACGACGGGGATCAGCGCTTGCCGAAGATGGCGTCGAAGATCTTGCCGACGAAGCTCTTGTTTTCGGCCGGCTTGGCAGCGGGCGCCGCCGGAGCGGGAGCCGGAGCCGCACTGGGGGCCGGGTGCACGGGCGCCGGAGTCACGGCAGCCGCCTTGGGCGTGGTGACAGGCTTGGCGGCAGCGCGCGGCGCGGCGGCCTTTTTGGCAGCGGCCGGACGGGCCGGGGTTGCGCGCGTGGCGGCAGGCTTCTTTGCGGCGGCGGGCTTCCTGGCGGGAGCGGCAGCCTTGGCGGCAGCCGGCTTTGCAGCGGGCTTCTTCGCGGCGGCGGGCTTGGCAGCGGCCGCCGGCCTGGCAGCAGCCGCCGGCTTCTTCGCCACGGGCGCCTTGGCGGCGGGCTTGGCGGTCGCAGGCTTGCTCACGGCCTTTGCGGGCGCCTTGGCCGGTGCGGTTTTGGCGGCCGGAGCCTTGGCCGCAGCGGGCTTGGCCGTCGTTTTCACCGTGGACTTCGGTGCCGCTTTAGGCTTGGAAGCGGCAGATGCGGTTGCGCCCGTGCTGGACGTACTCGACTTGGATGGAACCTTGGCCATGTATTCCCCGACCCCTCGGATGAATGTGACGCGAGACGCCGCGCCGACGATGCAATCGATTCGCGATGATAG
>JAHJYN010000099.1 GCA_018826885.1 Alphaproteobacteria bacterium
ACCTTCAGGCCCGCGATATGGGTGAACAGGCTTTCCGGCGACTGGCTGTGGGTCTGGCCGCCGAAGATGCCGCCGCCATAGGGCGAGCGCACCGTGATCGGGCTGGTGAACATGCCGGCCGAGCGATAGCGCAGCTTGGCCGCCTCCGAGACGATCTGGTCATAGGCTGGGTAGATGTAGTCGGCGAACTGGATTTCGACGACCGGGCGCAGGCCATAGGCGCCCATGCCGATGGCGGCCGCGACGATGCCGCATTCGCTGATCGGGGCGTCGAAGCTGCGCGTCAGGCCGTGCTTTTCCTGCAGCTTGTCGGTGACGCGGAAGACGCCGCCGAAATAGCCCGCGTCCTCGCCGAACGAGAGCACATTCGGGTCCTCGGCCATCTTGGCGTCGAGCGCCGAGTTCAGCGCCTGGATCATGTTCATCGGCTGGACGGCCGCGCGCGCATCGGTCTTCGGCGCGGGCGATCCCACGGTGTCGCCGTCCGGCTCAAGGCCGTCGGTGCGGTCGGCTTCGGTGAAGGTTTTCTCGACCATGGTTCAGACCCCCACTTCGCGACGCTGTTCGACCAGACGCCAGTCTTCGGTGGCGAACACATCCTCGAACATGGTCTTCACACTGGGCCGCGACTGGCCGAGCGTGCCGATGGCCTCGGACTCCTTGCCTGCCGCGCGGACCTGTTCGACCGCGTCCTTTTCGGCAGCCTCCTGTTGCTCATCCGACCATTCGCCCAGCGCGATCAGATGCTGCTTCAGGCGCGCGATCGGATCGCCCAGCGGCCATTTCTCATGCTCATCGCCGGGGCGATAGCGGCTGGGGTCATCCGAGGTCGAGTGCGGCGCCCCGCGATAGGTGAACAGCTCGATGACCGTGGCGCCCCTGTTGGCGCGCGCCCGCTCCTCGGCCCACTGGGTCGCGGCCCAGACGGCCAGGAAGTCATTGCCGTCGACGCGCAGCGCCGGCAGGCCATAGCCGATCGCCTTGGAGGCAAAGGTGGTCTCCAGCCCCCCGGCAATGCCCTGGAAGCTTGAGATGGCCCACTGGTTGTTGACGATGTTGAGGATCACCGGCGCGCGGTAGACGGCGGCAAACGTCAGGGCGTTGTGGAAGTCGCCCTCGGCCGTCGCGCCATCGCCGATCCAGCTGATCGCCAGCTTGTCGTCGCCCTTGTAGGCCGAGGCCATGGCCCAGCCGACGGCCTGCGGCACCTGGGTGCCCAGATTGCCCGAGATGGTGAAGAAGCCATAGTCGCGGCTGGAGTACATGATCGGCAGCTGGCGGCCCTTGATGGGGTCCGAAGCGTTCGAATAGATCTGGTTCATCATGTCGACCAGCGGATAGCCCCGCGCGATCAACAGGCCCTGCTGGCGATAGGTGGGAAAACCCATGTCCTCGCGCGGCAGGATCATGCCCTGGGCGACGGCAATGGCCTCTTCGCCCGTGCACTTCATATAGAAGCTGGTCTTGCCCTGGCGGTGGGCGCGGTGCATCCGGTCGTCGAACGCGCGCGTCAGGATCATGGCCTTCAGGCCATTCCGCAGCGTCTCGGGGTCCAGCTTGGGATCCCACGGACCGACCGCTGTGCCGTCCTCATCCAGCACGCGTACCAGCCGGAAGGCCAGGTCGCGCATCTCGTGGTGGTCGCTCAGCGCGTCTGGCCGGGCGACCGCGCCGGGGGCGTCCAGCTTCAGATGACTGAAGTCCGGGGTGTCACCGGGCCGGCCCGAAGGCTCGGGAACCCGCAGGGACAGGGCTTTGGTATTCTTTTTCATGCGATTGCCGTCAGTTGATCCGTCAGCGTTTCCTCACCCAGCGATCTAGCACGGGCGATCTTTCATTGCTCGCTCAAATCCGACCTTGCATTCCGCCTAATCAAGGTATTTTATTGCGCCGAAACTAGATCAGGAGAAATGCATTGGCCGACGAACTGGACGCCATCGACGCCCGCATCCTCGACATCCTGCAACACGATGCCGGGCTTTCGGTTGCCGACGTGGCCGAAAAGGTGGGCCTGTCGGCCTCGCCCTGCTGGCGGCGCATCAAGAGACTGGAGGATACCGGCTATATCCGCAAGCGGGTCACCCTGCTGGATGCGGAAAAGCT
>JAHJYN010000100.1 GCA_018826885.1 Alphaproteobacteria bacterium
CTTTCGGGTTCCTCTGTGATCGCCGCGCCCTATATGACGGGGCGACAACGGGTGCTGGGCGCGGTCGGCGTGATCGGCCCCACGCGTTTGAACTATGCCCGGATCATTCCGTTGGTGGACTACACCGCCCGCGTACTGAGCCGACTGTTTGACGGACAAGAGCCTTGAACGACACACCGCACGACCCTGATTTTGATGACCTGAACGGTATGGATCCGGCCGATGAAGCCGATGCCGAGGCGGGCCTGAATTCCGATCCTGCCCATACAGGGGTGGGCATGGACAACCTCGACGCCATCCTCGACGAGCGGGACCAATGGAAGGACCGGGCGCTGCGCGCCGTGGCCGAGGTCGAGAATATCAAGCGCCGGGCCGAGACCCAGAACAATGACGCCCGCGCCTATGCCATCCAGCGCTTCGCCCGTGACCTGCTGGGCGTGGCCGACAATCTGGAGCGCGCGCTTCAGGCTGCGCCCAAGGACGCCGAGGGCGCCGAGGCCGGTCTGGTGACCGGGCTGGAACTGACGCAGAAATCCCTGCTGTCGGCCTTCGCCAGCAACAATCTGGTGCGCGTAGCGCCCGAGGCGGGCGAGGCCTTCGACCCGCACCTGCATCAGGCGATGATGGAGCAGCCCTCCGAGACGGTGCCCGGCGGCTCGGTGATCCAGACGCTGCAGGCGGGCTATGCCCTGTTCGGACGCACCGTGCGCCCGGCCATGGTGGTCGTGGCCGCCAAGGGGTCCGGCCCCGCACCCGGCACCTCGGCCTCAGACGCAGCCCATGCCTATGAGGCCACAGCCTCGGCCACGGGCGGGGCCCACGACTCCAAGGCCTGATGACTCGAAAGCCTGACGGTTTGGGGGCCTGATCCTCAGGCCTTCAGGCGCGCGTCGAACAGGACCAGCAGCTTGGCCCAGCCATCAGCGGCGGCATCGGCCTTGTAGCTGGCGCGGTAATCGGCATGGAAGCCATGCTGGGCCCCGTCGTAGACGTCGATGCCGCTGTCGGTGCGCCCGGCCCGCTGCAGGGCCTGACGCATGAGCTCGACGCTGGCCAGCGGAATGCCCCGATCCATCTCGCCATAGAGGCCGAGCACCGGCGCCTTGAGGTCGGCCGCCAGATCCACGGGCCAGGGCTGGCCGGCGGCGATCTGTTCGGGCGTGGCCTCGGCGGAAGGCGCCAGCCGCCCGTACCAGGCGACGCCGGCGTCGATCACGGCAAAGCGGGCGCAGGCCTGCCAGACGACCTTGCCGCCCCAGCAGAAGCCGGTGATGCCGACCTTGTCCGCCCGGGCCCACAGCTGGCGCGACAGCCATTCCATGCCGGAGGAGATGTCGCCCATCACCTGCTCATAGCCGGCCTGACCGACAATTTCCTGGATGCGACCGAAGTCGGTCAGCGGTGCCGGATCCTCGACCCGGACGAAGAAGGCCGGGGCCATGGCCGCATAGCCCGCCTTGGCCAGACGGCGGCAGGTGTCGCGGATATAGTCGTGGACGCCGAAGATCTCGGAGGCGACGATCACCACGGGAAAGGGCCCCTCCCCCTCGGGACGCGCGACATAGGCGGGCAGATCAAAGCCGTCCGGGGCGGGATAGGTGACGGTCTCGGTGACCAGGCCTTCGCTGTCGGTGACGATGGGGGCGGCGTCCTGGGCCAGCGCCGCCGGGGCGTAACCCGCAAACATCAGGCCGGTCAGACCTCCGGTCGCCAGAGCCCGGCGGCTGAAACGGAAATCCTCGTCGATCGGGCCTTCGGGACGGGTCAGTCGCATGGGGCGGTCTCCTCAAGGTCAGGGGGCGAGCCTGCGCCCTGCGCCCCGGGACGTCCAGTCACGATCGCCTCAGCGCCGGGGGTCAGCGGGTGAAATAATAGTCGGCGATGCGGCAGACATTCACGCCGACCCGTTCCAGGCGCTCGCCGTTCGAAAACTCGGCGCGCACGACATAGACGCAGGCGCCCGAGCCGTTGTCGACGTCGATGACTGCACTGTCGCCCGTTGCCAGCACCTCGGGCGTCAGAAGATCGCCGCGCCAGTCGGTCCGGGCGGGATCAGCGGCATAGAGGCTGACGATGGTCCAGCCGGTCTGGTTATGGACCCGCACGCGACGGTTCTGGCCGTCATTGGAAGACTGGGCGCCGCGCGTTGTCCCGCGCAACTGGTCCGCCGACTGGGCCCAGCCGGGTTCAGGCGCCGCCAGCAGGCCGGCCGAAAGGGCCAGAACGCCGGTGACGCTGGCAATGCCGCAGAGCCGCAGGCCGGAAAACTTGGACATAAGGGCGTCATCCCTGCAGCGAATGAAATCCAGAAAGCGCGGTTTCCGGGCGGTGCAACTGGTTTAGGTGACCCCTATACTGGCGTCCAGCCGAGGCTGTGACACCTGACGGAGCCTGATTATCGTCTTCCGTGAGGCAGTCAGGCGGTCTGCGCCCCGATCACAGCGGGCCCGTATGCACGAAAGGGCTTGCGGGGGCCCCTGCGCTTCCCATATCGGCATCAGCCGGTGCAAAGCCCCTTGTCTCTCTGGGGATTTCACCGAACCGAACACCAACCCCCCCGGGGGTGGCTGACAGGGGCGCTCGGACGAGGCCCGGAGCCATCCGCCGAACAGGAGCAAGACGTAGAGTCCATGAGCAAGATCATCGGCATTGACCTCGGTACGACCAATTCGTGCGTGGCCGTCATGGACGGCAAATCCCCGAAGGTGATTGAAAACGCCGAAGGCAATCGCACCACCCCGTCGGTGGTGGCGATCCAGGACGGCGGCGAGGTGCTGGTCGGCCAGCCCGCGCGTCGGCAGGCCGTGACCAATCCGGCCAACACCCTGTTCGCCATCAAGCGCCTGATCGGCCGGAATTTCGACGACCCCGTGGTGGCCAAGGACAAGGGCATGGTGCCCTATGAGATCGTCAAGGGCCCGACCGGCGACGCCTGGGTGCGCGCCCAGGGCAAGGATTACTCGCCGCAGCAGATCTCGGCCTACACCCTTCAGAAGATGAAGGAGGCCGCCGAGGCCTATCTGGGCGAGAAGGTCGAAAAGGCGGTCATCACCGTTCCGGCCTATTTCAACGACAGCCAGCGTCAGGCGACCAAGGATGCCGGCAAGATCGCCGGGCTTGAAGTCCTGCGCATCATCAATGAGCCGACGGCGGCCGCTCTGGCCTATGGGCTCGAGAAGAACGACGGCCAGAAGATCGCGGTCTATGACCTGGGCGGCGGCACCTTTGACGTCTCGATCCTCGAGATCGGCGACGGCGTCTTTGAGGTGAAGTCGACCAATGGCGACACCTTCCTCGGCGGTGAGGACTTCGACCTGCGACTGGTCGATTATCTGGCCGACGAGTTCAAGAAGGATCAGGGCGTCGACCTGCGCCAGGACAAGCTGGCCCTGCAGCGCCTGAAGGAAGAGGCCGAAAAGGCCAAGAAGGAGCTGTCCTCGACCACCCAGTACGAGGTCAATCTGCCGTTCATCACCATGAACGCCTCGGGCCCGCTGCACCTGAACATCAAGCTGAGCCGCTCCAAGCTGGAGGCCCTGGTCGAGGATCTGGTCCAGCGCACCATGGCGCCCTGCGAAAAGGCGCTGAAGGATGCCGGGCTGAAGGCCTCGGACATCGACGAAGTGGTGCTGGTCGGCGGCATGACCCGTATGCCGATGGTTCAGGAAGCCGTGAAGAAATTCTTCGGCAAGGAGCCGCACAAGGGCGTCAACCCCGATGAGGTCGTGGCGCTGGGCGCCGCCGTCCAGGCGGGCGTGCTGCAAGGCGACGTCAAGGACGTGCTGCTGCTGGACGTGACCCCGCTGACGCTCGGCATCGAGACGCTGGGCGGCGTGTTCACTCCGCTGATCGAGCGCAACACCACCATCCCGACCAAGAAGAGCCAGACCTTCTCGACCGCCGAGGACAACCAGTCGGCCGTGACCATCCGGGTCTTCCAGGGCGAGCGGCCGATGGCGTCGGACAACAAGATCCTGGGTCAGTTCGACCTGATGGGAATTCCGCCCGCACCGCGCGGCATGCCGCAGGTCGAGGTCACGTTCGACATCGACGCCAACGGCATCGTCCACGTCTCGGCCAAGGACAAGGCGACCAACAAGGAACAGTCGATCCGCATCCAGGCCAATGGCGGCCTGTCGGACGACGACATCGAGAAGATGGTCAAGGAAGCCGAAGCCAATGCCGCGGCCGACAAGCAGCGCAAGGAGACGGTCGAGGCCCAGAATTCGGCCGACAGCCTGATCCATTCGACCGAGAAGGCCATGGCCGAGCACGGCGACAAGATCGGCGAGGCCGACAGGACCACCATCCAGACGGCCCTCGACGAGCTGAAGGCCGCCCGTGAAGGCAGCGATCTGGAAGACCTGCGCGCCAAGACCACGGCCCTGGCCCAGGCCTCGATGAAGCTGGGTGAGGCCATGTATGCGGCCCAGCAGGGCGCGCCGGGCGACGGAGACGACGCGGCAGCCCCCGCCGACGACGGCGTGGTCGATGCGGAGTTCGAGGAAGTCTCGGGCGACGAGGCGGACAAGAAGGCCGACTGACGGCCGCGCCTTCCCCCGCAATCCGGGAAGGCAAAATGCAACCGGCCCCGCTTGTCAGGCGACAGGCGGGGCCGTTTCATGAAACTTGCATCACACGACCCGACACCCATGTCTGTCGGGGTATCGGTTTCCGGCCAGCCTCCGCCCAAGAGGGGCGACCGGATCGAAACGGGATAATGAGGATCACGGCCTTATGGCGCAGCGCGATTATTATGAAATCCTGGGGGTCGAGCGTACGGTCGATGCCGCCGGACTGAAGGCCGCCTATCGCAAGCTGGCCATGCAGCACCACCCGGACCGCAACGACGGCTGCGAGGAGGCCTCGGCCCGCTTCAAGGAGGTCTCGGAGGCCTATGCCGTCCTGTCGGATGCGCAAAAGCGCGCCGCCTATGACCGGTTCGGCCACGAGGGCGTGGGCGGCGGCGGCGGACAGGGACCGTTCGGACGCGGCGGGGCCGGCTTTCACGACGTCAATGACATCTTCGAACAGGTGTTCGGTGACGCCTTCGGCGATGTGTTCGGCGGCCGCGGCGCCCGCAGCGGCGGGCCGCGGCGCGGATCCGACCTGCGCTATGATCTCGAGATCACGCTGGAAGACGCCTATCGCGGCACGGATGTCGAGATTTCCTTTCCCACCACGACGGCCTGCGAACCCTGCGAGGGCACGGGAGCCAAGCCCGGCACCCAGCCCGTCACCTGCGCCACCTGCCAGGGCGCGGGGCGCGTGCGTCAGGCCAATGGCTTCTTCCAGGTCGAGCGGACCTGTCCGCACTGCGGCGGGGCCGGCAAGCGGGTGGCCGAGGCCTGTGGCACCTGCCGCGGCCAGGGCCAGGTGCGGCGCTCGCGCACCCTGTCGCTCAAGGTGCCGGCCGGGGTGGATGACGGGTCACGCATCCGCCTGACGGGGGAAGGCGATGCGGGACTGCGTGGCGGACCGCGCGGCGACCTCTATGTGTTTTTGTCGGTCAAGACGCACGAACTGTTCGAACGGGACAATCTGGACCTGCTGGTGACCGTGCCGGTGCCGATGACGGTAGCGGCGCTGGGCGGGGCGATCGACGCCCCCTGTCTGGTATCCGAAGCCTGCGACGGGCGCTGCAAGGCCCCGGTCCAGGTCCCCGCCGGCGCCCAGACCGGCAAGACCATCCGCATCAAGGGCAAGGGCATGCCGCACCTGAACGGCAAGCAGCGCGGCGATCTGGTGGTCGAGCTGTTCGTCGAGACGCCCTCGGACCTGACCCCCCGGCAAAAGGAGCTGATGCAGGAGCTGGCCCAGTCGTTCGGCGAGGACCAGAACCCGCGCAACTCCAGCTTCACCGGCAAGGCCAAACGCTTCTGGGCCGACATTCTGGGCGGCGACGGCGACGGGCCGGGCGCCTCGTCCCGGGGGTCCGCCGCGTGAACGCCCTGTTCCACGCCGGGATCTCCGGCGCGCGCGGGCGGATGGGACGGGCGGTCAGCCAGGTCCTGGATGCGCGCAAGGATGTGATGGTCGCTGCCCGGTTTGATCGCGGGGAACAGCCGGATCTGTCGCTGTGCGACGTGGTCATCGATTTCTCGACCCCCGAGGCCTCGGTCGAACTGGCCGAACGCTGCGCCGAGGCGGGCGGACCGGCCCTGGTGATTGGATCGACCGGCCTGTCGCCGGAGGAAGAAGCCCGGATCGAGGCCGCCGCCGAAAAGGTCGCCATCGTCCGCAGCGGCAATTTCTCGCTGGGCGTCAACATATTGATCGGTCTGGTCGAGCACGCGGCCCAGCGGCTGGACGCGCGCGACTGGGACATTGAGGTGCTGGAATCGCACCACCGTCGGAAGGTCGACGCGCCGTCCGGCACAGCCCTGATGCTGGGCGAAGCCGCCGCCAGCGGGCGAAATGTCGACCTCGATGATGTCCGCGCAGCACCGCGCGACGGCGTCGGCGCGCCCCGCGCCGAGGGCGAGATCGGCTTTGCCGCCCTGCGCGCCGGGGGGATCATCGGCGAACATTCCGTGATCTTCGCCTCGGACGATGAGGTCCTGACCCTCAGCCATTCGGCCATCGACCGGTCGCTGTTCGCCAAGGGCGCGGTCGCCGCCGCCGCTTGGGTGCGCAACCGCCGCCCCGGCCTTTATGACATGCAGGACGTGCTGGGCTTCCGCCAGGCCTGAGAGGAGACGCCGTGATCCGGCTGGAGGGCATCACGGGCGGCATCCTGCTGAGGATCCTTGCGGCGGGCAGTTTCTCGCTGATGTCCGGCCTGATGAAGCTGGCCGCCGAGACCGGCGTCACCGCTCCGGAAATGATGTTCTACCGGGCCATCTTCGGCCTGCCGGTGGTGCTGGCCTGGGTGCTGATGGGTCCGGGGATCGGGGCCATCACCACGCGGCGGCCGCTGATGCACCTGTGGCGATGCGCCCTGGGGGTGACCGGCATCCTGTGCCTGTTCCAGGGCCTGACCCTGTTGCCGCTGGCCGACGCAACGACGCTGGGCTTTACCGCGCCGATGTTCGCCACCCTGTTGTCCTTCCTGTTCCTCAAGGAGGCGGTCGGGCGCCACCGCTGGCTCGCGGTCGTGGTCGGCTTTGTCGGGGTGATGGTGGTGATGCGCCCCGGGGGCGAGGCCCTGCCGGCTCTCGGCGTGGCCTTTACCCTTGTCGGGGCCGGCTTTTCGGCCGGGGTTACGGTGACCCTGCGCCACCTGAGCAAGACCGAGCATGTGGCCGCCATCGTCTTCTGGTTCTTCATTGCCTGCGCGGTCGTGGGCGCCTTGCTGCTGCCGGTATTCGGCAGTGTGCACCCGCCGCTGGCCTTCGGCTTCCTGATCGGAGCCGGCATGGCCGGAGGCGTGGCCCAGCTGGCCATGACCGAGTCGCTGCGACTGGCCCCCGTGTCGGCGGTGACGCCCTTTGACTATCTGCAGATCGCAGGCGCCGTGCTGTTCGGCTGGCTGGCCCTGTCGGTCGCGCCCTCGATCTCGTCGCTGGCGGGTGCCGCCCTGATCATCGCCAGCGGCCTCTATACCGCCTGGCGCGAGCAGGTCCGGCGGCGCGCGGTCACCGCCCCGACGCCGCCGATCTGAGCGCCTTCAGTGGGCGTGGGCGTGCCGGCGCCCGAACACCAGACTCTTCAGGAAGAAGAAGACGGCGATGACGATGGCATAGCCGAGGAACAGGGCGAACAGCGCCAGCCAGAAGCCGCCGCTCAGCAGGTCCGGCAGCACCAGGGCGCCGCCGTCCAGCACGGGTCGCACGACGGTGATGATCACATGGATGACCGCTGCGGCCAGCGCCGAGGGGAACAGACGCCCCCAGCTGGCCATCAGCACGGCGGCGACTGCCGCGATGATCAGGCCAAGGACCTGATTGACGCCGTCAAAGCCGCCTTCTGCGAGGGCGAAAATGCCCCTGAGCAGTTGTCCGATCTGATCCAGCAGGCCTTCCATGCCGGTCCTCCGCGTATGCTGCGACCCCCTTGACGAGGCCAGATATCGTCAAGGTTAACACCGTTCTGCGGAATTGGCTCCGTCAGCGCCCGGTCGAGCCGAAGCCGCCGGTGCCGCGGGCGGTCTCGTCGAGGCTGTCGACGACCGCCCATTCCGCCCGCTCATGGGCGGCAATGACCATCTGGGCGATGCGCTCGCCGCGGCGGATGACAAAGGCCTCGCCGCCCAGATTGGCGAGGATCACCCCGACCTCGCCGCGATAGTCGCTGTCGATGGTGCCGGGGCTGTTCAGACAGGTGATGCCGGCCTTGAGCGCCAGCCCCGAACGGGGACGCACCTGGGCCTCGAAGCCGACGGGCACGGCAATCTTCAGGCCAGTCGGCACGAGCGCCCGGGCCCCGGGCTCGAGCACCATCGGCTGGTCCTCGGGCACGGCGGCGCGCAGGTCCATGCCGGCCGCGCCATCGGTCTCATAGGCCGGCAGCGGCAGGCCTTCGGCGTGGGGCAGTTGCACGAGGGCGATGCGGGTCATGGAGCCTCTTTTGTAAAACGGGCCGCCACGGCGCGGACCAGACGGTCGGCCACGGCGGTCTTGGTGGTCTCGGGCCAGGGCTCGGGCGCCGCACCCTTGCGGAACAGGATGACCCGGGTGTCGTCGCGCCCGAAGACGCCCTCGGACACATCATTGCCGACGATCCAGTCGCACCCCTTGGACTCGAGCTTGGCGGCAGCGCGCGCCTCCAGCTGGCCGGTCTCGGCGGCAAAGCCGATGACCAGCGCCGGGCGGCCCTCCGGACGGGTGGCCAGGGCCTTGAGGATGTCCGGAGTCTCGACCAGCGACAGGGCCGGCGGCCCCTCCCCCGCCTGCTTCTTGATCTTGGTGTCCGCCGCCCCGGCCACGCGCCAGTCCGACACCGCAGCCGTCAGGATGGCGAGGTCGGCGGGCAGGGCCTGCTCCACCGCCGCCAGCATCTGCTCTGCCGTCTCGACGGACACCCGGTCGACCCCGGCGGGTATGTCGAGGGCCACCGGCCCGGAGACCAGGGTGACCCGTGCCCCGGCCCGGGCGAGGGCGCCGGCGATGGCATAGCCCTGCTTGCCACTGGACCGGTTGGTCAGGCCGCGCACGGGATCGATCGGCTCGAACGTCGGGCCTGCGGTGACGAGCGCGTGGCGCCCGGCGAGGGGACGCTCCAGGCTGCCGGCCTTGCCGTCATGGGCGAGGATGGCGTCGAGAATGGCGGCGGGCTCGGCCATGCGGCCCGGGCCATATTCGCCGCAGGCCATTTCGCCGTCATCCGGGCCGACCACCGTATAGCGGGGCTCGGCAAAGCCCTTCAGGGTGGCCAGATTGGCCTGCACCGCCGGGTGCAGCCACATGCGGACATTCATGGCCGGGGCCAGCAGCACCGGGGCATCCGTGGCCAGCAGCGTCGTCGAGGCCAGATCATCGGCGGCGCCTGTCGCGGCCTTGGCCATCAGGCCCGCTGTGGCCGGGGCCACCACGATCAGATCGGCCCAGCGCGACAGTTCGATATGGCCCATGGTGGTCTCATCCTCGGACGAGAACAGGTCCTGCCGGACAGCGGTACCGGTCAGGGCCGCCAGCGACAGGGGGGTGACGAACTCGGCTCCGGACCGGGTGAGGATGGCCCGCACCTCCAGCCCGGCCTTGCGCATCCGTCGCACCAGTTCCAGCGCCTTATAGGCGGCGATGCCGCCCCCCACGATCAGCAGGACGCGGCGCACGGCGGGGCGAGCGGGACTATGTTCGGCCATGCGTCTTCCTTAGCCGCCCCTCCCCGCCCCGTCGAGCAGCGGCCGATCCGCAAATTCCGGTTCACCGAACAAGAACATTGCAAGAACATTAATCTTGTGCTTTTGTCTTCTCCGGCGGGTTCCTTGAGGGAGGGTTCGATGCGCCTGAGAACGTCATTCGTAATCGTGGCCGGTATGGCGGCCCTGGGCCTGTCGGCCTGTGACAACGGGGCCTCGGCGGTCGAGACGCGCGACCGGGCGGCCGTGGCCGAAGATGCCAAGCCGGTAGACGGCGGGTCTGGCGGGGAGGCCGCCAAGAGCCCGGACGGCACCGCCGGGGCCAAGCCGGCCCTGACGGCCAACCGGCGTGAAACGGTCGATGCCAAGGTTCAACGGCTGTTCGAACGAAACGGGGCGGATTTCGGCACGCCGACGGCCGAAGCCTATCTGGCGGCGATCACGGACTTCACGGCCACTCCGCCTGCCGATGCCGAGACGGTGCGGCGGGCCAATGGCGATGTCCTGATCTATCAGGCCTCGACCAATACCTTTGCCGTGGTCGATGCGGACGGGGTGCCCCGCACCATGTTCAAGCCCGATGACGGGCCGGCGTATTGGGCCAAGGAAAAGGCGGCGGCGCCGACCTTTGGTCAGCGCCGTCAGCCAGACGAAACCCGCTAGGTCGCGGGCTCGGATTCGGGCGTGTCGAGCATTTCGCGGATCAGATCCAGCGCCAGACGCTGACGTTTGGCCGACAGCTGGGGCGCCAGCCGGGTGATCTCGATGGTCTGGCGGGTTGCCGGGAAGTCATGCTCGAATTCGGCACCGTCCTCGGACACACCGGCCGCACCCTCCGCCAGACCGTCAAAGAAGTAGCCGACTTCGACCTTGAAGAAGCGCGAAATGTCGAACAGCTTCGACGCCGAGATGCGGTTGACGCCCTTTTCGTACTTCTGAATCTGCTGGAAGGTCAGCCCGAGGGCCCGGCCCAGATCGCTCTGGTTATAGCCCAGGCTGATACGCTTTTCACACACGCGACGCCCGACATACCGGTCCACCGGATGGGGGCCGTCGACACCCTTGCCTCTCGCCATTCTCTCTTGTCCTTTCCCGCGCTCCAATACGGCGGGTCAAAGCCGTCATGCGCCCGTGAAAACGCCGTGTCACCTAAAAATCGAGACAGGTACGGGGCGAAATGCCGCCTCAACGCCACAGGGTAATCGTACCGGCTCTGTGTCCGGTACCGGACAGTCTGTCAGCGACGAAAGCGGCGGACAAGAGGCCCGAACCGATCGCCGATGGCGGCCAGGAGCGCCCCGAGGGTCAACAGCCAGAAACCAAGGTCGCCGATCTGCCCGAACAGGGTCGGGGCCAGGGCGGCCGGCAGGCGGGTGTCGATCACGCCGCTTTCACCCGGGTCCAGCCGGGCGCGCGGGTCAACCCGACCCCAGGGATCGATCAGGGCCGAAATCCCGGTTGGCGTGGCCCGCACCACAGGAAGGCCGGTCTCAATGGCGCGATAGGCGGCGAGGTTCAGATGCTGGACCGGGCCCGATGTCCGCCCGAACCAGGCATCATTCGACACGTTGGCGATCCACAGCGGCCGATCCGCCCCCGCGCCGCGGGTGAAACCGGGATAGAGGCTTTCATAGCAGATCAGCGGTTGCAGGTCCGGCAGGCCCTCCAGCTTCAGCGGTGCCGGCCGTGGGCCGGGACTGAAGTCGGCGGCCACATGCACGAGGCTGCGCACGCCGATACGGCTCATCAGGGCCCCGGCGGGCAGATATTCGCCGAACGGAACCAGCCGGTATTTGTCATAGATGCCCGTGACCTCCAGCCCGCCCTCACCTCCGCGGCGGACGGCGAGCAGGCTGTTGTAGAAGCGGGCGCCGACCTCGGTCGACGGATCCGGCTCGGCGCGGCTCATGCCCATCAGCAGGATCTGACCCGGCTGCAGGACATTGCGCAGCGCGGCGGCCTCCCAGGCGTCCGGCGCCAGGACGGCGTTGGCCGTATTGGGAAGGGCGCCTTCGGGCCAGACGATCACATCGGGCGTCCGCGCTCCGGGACGGCCGGTCAGATTGACATAGCGGTCGACGATCGAGCGGTAGGCGTCCGGCGTCCATTTCGACTGCTGGTCCACATCGGCCTGGACGATACGGATCACCGTCGGGGTCATCTCGACCTGGGCTCCGGTCAGCCGGAAGCCTCCCCAGACATGGAGGGCGAGGATCAGGACGACCCCCAGGGCCGCCTTGCCGGCCCGGGCCTTGCGGTTGCCGGGCATCATCAGGGGGCCAAACGAGGCGAAGGCCGCCACGGTGAGAAAGCCGAGACCATAGACACCGACGAGAGCCGCCACCTGCGACGGGGCCGAGCCCGCCTGCCAGCTGGCTCCCGCCGGGTTCCAGGGAAAGCCGGTCAGCACATGGCCGCGCAGCCATTCCACGAGGGCGAACAGGGCGGCAAAGGCCAGCACCCGACGCACGCCCTGGACCTCAAGGTTGCGATAGACCGCCAGCGCCAGACCCCAGAACAGGCCCATGCCCATGGGGAGCAGCGCGGCGGCAAAGGGCGCCATCCAGGCCTGGGCCGGATTGACCAGAAAGGCCTCGGCCACCCACCAGCAGCCGACGAGGAAATAGGCAAAGCCCGCCAGCCACCCCATCCAGAAGGCCCCCCGGCGATTGGGCGATCCGTCGGCCAGAACCAGCAGCAGGGCATAGCCCAACAAGCCCGGCAGAATGCCGAAGGGCGGGTGGGCGAAGGCGGCGCCGGCGCCCGCCAGAAGAGCAAGGCCTGCCCGCAGCAGGCGCATCCGGCCGGTCAGGCGCGGGGTTGGGTTAACGGTCGCGTCGGTCATGGCTCGCGATCCAGAATGGCACGATAGGGATCATCGATGCCGAGACCTGCAAGAAGCGTGCGCTCGCGGGCCTCCATCACCTCGGCCTCATCGTCGGTCTGATGGTCGTGGCCCTGAAGGTGCAGCAGGCCATGGATGACCAGATGCGACAGGTGATGCGCGAGCGCCTTGCCCTGCGCGCTTGCCTCGCGGCTGCAGACGCCAAAGGCGAGGATGATGTCGCCGAGATAGAGGTCGTCGTCCGGGGCGCCGGGCACGGTCGTCGCCGGAAAGCTGAGCACATTGGTCGGGGCGTCCCGGTCGCGAAAACGGGCGTTCAGGTCCCGTACTGCCGCGTCACCCTCCAGAAGGATCGTGGCCAGCGGGTCGCCATCCGGAGCGGCATGCTCGCCCAGCACGGCCGCCGCCGCGCGCATCACCACCGCCTCGACATCGGGCAGGGCCCCGGCCCAGGCCGGATCCTTGACCTGGAGCTCGATCATGTGCCGCCGCGGGCCCCGTCCGCGTCATAGGCCCGCACGATCCGCTCGACCAGCGGGTGGCGGATGACGTCCTCGGCGGCGAATTCGACCACGCCGACACCCTCGACCCCCTTCAGGATCCGGAGGGCGTGCGACAGGCCGGAATCGCGCGGGTTGAGCAGATCGATCTGGGTCGGGTCACCGGTGACCACCATGCGGGAGTTCTCGCCCAGCCGGGTCAGAACCATCTTCATCTGCATGCGCGAGGTGTTCTGGGCCTCATCGACGATGACAAAGGCATTCTTGAGCGTGCGACCGCGCATGAAGGCGATCGGGGCGGTCTCGATCTCGCGCCGGTCGCGGTGGGCCTGGACCTGTTCCGGGCCCAGAACCTCGTTCAGGGCCTCCCAGATCGGGGCCAGATAGGGGTCGACCTTTTCGTTCAGGTCGCCCGGGAGAAAGCCCAGCTTTTCCCCGGCATCGACGGCCGGGCGGGTGACCACCAGCCGGCTGACGCTTTTGGCGCGCAGCAGGGAGGCGCCATAGGCTGCCGCCAGAAAGGTCTTGCCGGTGCCCGCCGGGCCTACGCCGAAGCTGAGCGGACAGTTCGTCATCATGTCGACATAGCGGCTCTGGGCCAGACCCGTGGGGGTGATGGCGCCCTTCCAGCCAAAGGCCAGAACCCCGCCGGTGGCGGCCGCGCCCCGCCGGTCCTGACGCAGGATGGCGATGACGAGGTCGTCGGTAATCTCGACCCCCTGTTCGACCTTGGCCGACAGGCTTTCGATCATGCGTCGGGCATCGGCCCGGTCGCGCGGCGAGCCATTGATGCGGATGCCGCCGCCGGGGGCGTCGAGGTCGACGTCATAGGCGGACTCCATCCGGGCCAGATGACGGCTGTTGGGCCCGACCACCTGACGCAGGATGCCGTCCTCAAGGGTGATGAATTCGCTGCCGCGCGCCATTCAGGCTGCCTGTTCCGAACGGGGGACGAGGCGCCCCTTGAGACTGTTCTGCTGACCCGCCGTGATCTCGACCTCGACGATCTGACCGATCAGATGAAGGCTGTCCTCGACATGAACCGATTGCAGATAGGGCGAACGACCGATGGCCTGATCGTCATGGCGTCCGGGCTTTTCGAACAGAACCGGCAGCACGCGGCCGGCCTGCGCGGCATTGAAGGCAACCTGCTGGTCCAGCAGCAGGGCCTGCAGCCGGTGCAGTCGCTCGCGCGAGACCTCGGCGGGTACCTGGGCGCCCATGGTGGCGGCGGGTGTTCCGGGGCGCGGCGAATACATGAAGGAGAAGGCCGAGGCGTATCGGACCTCGCGGACCAAGTCCATCGTCGCCTCAAAGTCGGCCTCGGTCTCACCGGGGAAGCCGACGATGAAGTCGCCGGACAGGGCCAGGTCGGGGCGGACCGTGCGCAGCCGCTCGACCAGATCCAGATATTTGGCCCGGCCGTGTTTGCGGTTCATCAAACGCAGGATGCGGTCCGAGCCCGACTGCACCGGCAAATGCAGATAGGGCATGAGGGCGTCCAGTTCGCCGTGGGCGGCGATCAGATCTTCGCCCATGTCGTTGGGGTGGCTGGTCGTATAGCGGATGCGGTCCAGACCCGGGATGTCGGCCAGCGCCCGGGCCAGCCGCGCCAGCGACGACGGTGTGCCGTCCGGCCCCTCCCCGTCATAGGCGTTGACGTTCTGGCCCAGCAGGGTGATTTCGCGCACCCCCTGATCGGCCAGGGCCCGGGCTTCCTCCAGAATGGCAGCGACCGGCCGCGACCATTCGGCGCCGCGGGTGTAGGGCACCACGCAGAAGGTACAGAATTTGTCGCAGCCCTCCTGCACGGTCAGGAAGGCGGTCACGCCCTGGACGCCCCGGGCTTTCGGCAGGGCATCGAACTTGTCGACCGGGGCGAACTCGGCCCCGATCCGCTCGCCGCGGGCCCGGGCGGTACGGGTCAGCAGTTCCGGCAGCTGGTGATAGGCCTGGGGCCCGACGACCAGATCGACCGCGGGCTGGCGGCGCATGATCTCCTCGCCCTCGGCCTGGGCCACGCAGCCGGCGACCGCGATCGTCATCGCCCCCGCCTTTTCTTCCTTGAGAATCCGCAGCTTGCCAAGCTCGGAATAGACCTTCTCGGCGGCCTTCTCGCGGATGTGGCAGGTGTTGAGAATGACGAAGTCCGCGTCCTCGACCGTTTCGGTCGGCGCATAGCCCAGCGGGCGCAGGACATCGGCCATGCGCTCGGAGTCATAGACATTCATCTGGCAGCCGTAGGTCTTGATGAACAGGCGCTTGGGCGCACCCGCTCCGGCCTTGGGCAGGGTCTCGGTATCGGTCATGGCACGCTTATGAGGGCAGGGCGTGGCGCCCGCAAGGCGGGGAGCAGGGGGCCGGCTCAGGCTTGCTCGGTGTCGCGCTGGCTGTGGCGCTTGTAGATCAGGCCTTCGCGGTCCGAGGGTTCGGCCCCGGGCGTGGGCTTGCCGTACAGTTCCAGCTTGTGGCCGATCAGGTCAAAGCCGAGGCGTTTGGCGATCTCGGTCTTCAGGCGCTCGATCTCGGCGTCGTAGAATTCGATGACCTCGCCCGTTTTCGTATCGATCAGGTGGTCGTGGTGGTCGTCGCCCGCCTCTTCATAGCGGCTGCGGCCGTCGCCGAAGTCGTGCTTTTCGACCACGCCCGCCTCTTCGAACAGGCGCACGGTGCGATAGACGGTGGCGATCGAGATATGCGGATCGACCGCCGAGGCGCGGCGGTACAGTTCCTCGACGTCGGGGTGGTCTTCGGCGGCGGACAGCACCCGCGCGATCACGCGCCGCTGCTCGGTCATCCGCATGCCGCGGTCGGCGCAAAGTTTCTCGATCCGGTCCATGGGCAAAGAATAGGGCCTTGGCGGGCTCTAGGGAAGCGCCC
>JAHJYN010000013.1 GCA_018826885.1 Alphaproteobacteria bacterium
CTTTCGGGACCGAGCGGTGGCAAGACCATCAGCCAGAACGCGGACATCAACGTCACGCCGTTCGTCGACATCATGCTGGTGCTGCTGATCATCTTCATGGTCGCCGCGCCGCTGGCCACTGTGTCGATCCGCCTGGACCTGCCGCCGGCCACCCCGCCGGAGCCGGGCCAGGAAATCGTTGAGCCGGTGGTCATCAACATTCAGGAATCCGGCCAGCTGTACGTCGGCGTCGGCGACGTGCTGACGGAAACCAACATCACGCAGCTCCCGGTCGATACCTGCGCGGCCCTGGGCGGCGGTGCCTGCCAGGAAGAGCGCGTCTTCATCCGCGCCGACGCCGAGGTCATGTACAATGACTTCATGACCGTCATGAACACCCTGCAGCAGAACGGCTTCCTGAAAGTCGGTCTGATGAACGAAGACATCATGTAGGCATCGGGCCCAGCGCCTGATACCGAAAGGGCCGCTCCTGTCCGGGGCGGCCCTTTTCAATTCGGAGCGCGCGCGATGACCGGAGACGAGGTCGACGCCCTGATCATGGCCCTGCCCGGGGCCGAGCATGGAACGGCCTATGGTCACCCCTGCTGGCGGATCGCGGGCAAGTTCCTGACGCGGCTGCGGGCCGAGGATGACAGCCTGGCGCTGGACGTCGGCTCGGTCGAACGCCGCGACATGTTGGTCGAGGTCGACCCCGAGGTGTTCCACATCACCGACCACTATCGCGCCTATGCCTATGCGCTGATCCGCATCAAGCGGGTCGACCCGGCCTGGCTGAGGGCCGAACTGGTCAGCCGCTGGCGCAAGGTCGCCCCGGCCAAGCTGAGGAAGGCGCACCCGGAGATGGTCGAGGCCACGCCCCCCTCTTGACCTGACCTCGCGGCAATCTGCCAGGTTCGTTGCAAATAAGGACGAACCACATGACCGAGCCGGTTATCGAGGACCTGATCGTCACCGCCGCCGACGGATATCCGCTGTCGATGCGGCTGTACCGGCCTGCTGCCCCGCGCATGGCCGTGCTTGTCAGTTCGGGGACCGGCTTTCCCAAGGGCTTCTATGACCGGGTCGCCCGCCGTCTGGTCGGACGGGGGGCCGTGGTGCTGACCTATGATTTTCGCGGCATCGCCGGGTCACGACCCGACGACCTGGCGGCGCTGGAGATGGACTATCCCGACTGGGGACGTCTCGACATGCCGGCCGCTCTGGAGGCCCTGGCGACGGCCGCCCCGGGCCTGCCGCTGACCCACCTCGGCCACAGCGTCGGCGGGCATTTCCTCGGCTTCATGGCCAATCATGACCGGTTCGTGCGCCATGCCTTTGTATCAGTCGGCACCGGCTATTGGGGACGGCACCACCGTCGCTACAATCCGCTGGAGCTGTTCTTCTGGTTCGGCTTCGGCCCGCTCAGCCTGAGGCGCCATGGGTATGTGAAGGGGGGCGGCCTGTGGGGCGGGACCGACCTGCCCCGCGGCGTGTTCGAGACATGGAAGCGCTGGTGCCTGAAGCCCGCCTACTTCTCCGACGAACTGGCCACCACCCTGAAGCCGCATCATTTCGCGGCGGTGACTGCACCCATCCGATCGTGGATCTTCACCGACGATCCGATCGCGACCCCGCGAACGGGGGCAGACCTGCTGGAGGTCTATCCCCAGGCGCCGCGTGAGATCGTCGTCCGCTCGCCCGCGGACTATGGCGTCCGGCGCATCGGCCATGAGGGTGCCTTCCGACGCGGAATGGAGCCCCTCTGGGACGAGATCGCCGACTGGCTGGACAACGGCAGGCGCCCTTGATCCTTGGGCGATCAGCCCCAGCTAAGGCCCCCTCCCCCTGCTGAAGGATCTCCCCATGGCCAAGGCCGACACCCTGACCGTCGACGGACACGACATCCCCCTTCTGGGCTTCGGTACCTGGCAGCTGGAGCCGGACGATGCGCGACGGATGGTCGGTCACGCCCTGACCCACGGCTATCGCCACATCGACACGGCCTGGATCTACAAGAACGAAAAGGGCGTCGGCGAGGGCATCCGCGATGCGGGACTGGCCCGCGACGCCTTCTGGCTGACGACCAAGATCTGGGTCGATCATTTCAGCCACGACGCCCTGCTGAAACAGGCCGAGGAATCGGCCGACAGTCTGGGCACGGCCCCCGACCTGCTGCTGCTCCACTGGCCCAAGGCGACGCCGCCGCTGGCCGAGACGATCGGGGCCCTGAATGAAGCGAAGGCGCGGGGGCTGACCAACGCCATCGGCCTGTCGAACTTCCCGTCCGCCGAGTGGAAGAAGGCGCAGGAGCTGTCCGAGGCGCGGCTGATCACCAACCAGGTCGAATACCACCCCTATCTGTCGCAGAAGACGCTGATCGACACGGCCCGGGACCTCGGCTCGTCGATCACGGCCTGGTCGCCGCTGGCCCAGGGCAAGATCGTCGAGGACGCTACGATCCGCGCCATCGCCGAGACCCATGGCAAGTCGGTCGGACAGGTGACCTTGCGCTGGATCGTGCAGCAGGGGGTGATCGCCATCCCCAAGACCTCGAAGGAAAGCCGTGCGGCCGAGAACCTCGACATCTTCGACTTTGCCCTGACCGATGAGGAGATGGCCCGCATCCACGCCCTTGCGCATCCAGACGGACGTCTGGGCGACTGGCTGGACGACGCCTTTGAATGGGATCAGGATACTTCCCAATCATAATGAACCTGGGGAGGTTCGCAGATGGGCAGTGTCCTGCCGTTTCCGGGGGCAGACCCGGCTGACGCGGCGATCGGACGCCGGCTGAAGCACTGGCGCGGACAGCGCGGCGTTGATGTCGACACCTTGGCCGGCGCGCTGAAACTGACGCCCGAAGCGATACGCAGGCTCGAAAGCGGGCAGGCCCACATGACTTCGACCCAGCTGGCCGTGGCAACGCGCCATCTGCGCCTTCCGGTGTGGGCGCTGGTGTCGGACACCCGGGCGTACTGAGCGACATCCTGGCCGCGTGACAGACGCCGCGGGCCCGCCTAAGCGTTTGCGCATGGCCTACAAGTCCCTGCGCGAATTCATCGATCTGCTGGAAGCCGAAGGCGAGCTGGTGCGCGTTCGCGAGCCGGTCTCGACGCAACTCGAGATGACCGAGATCCAGACCCGGCTGCTGCGCAACGGCGGCCCTGCGGTCCTGTTCGAAAAGCCGGCCATGCCGGACGGCTCGATCAGCCCCATCCCCTGTCTGGCCAATCTGTTCGGCACGGTGAAGCGCGTCGCCATGGGCGTGACTCTGGAGGGCAGGAGCCGCACCACCGCCGCTGAGCTGCGCGAGGTTGGCGAGCTGCTGGCCTTCCTCAAGAACCCGACCCCGCCGCGCGGTCTGGCCGACGCGATGGAGATGCTGCCGCTGGCGAAGACCGTCATGGCCATGCGGCCGAAGGTGGTGAAGAAGGCCCCGGTGCAGGAGGTGGTGCTGAAGGGCGACGAGGTCGACCTGACGTCCCTGCCTATCCAGGGCTGCTGGCCCGGTGAGCCCGCGCCGCTGATCACCTGGGGTCTGGTCGTCACCAAGGGTCCGTCCGACGACCGCGAGGACGACTTCAATCTCGGCATCTACCGGATGCAGGTGCTGGGCAAGGACAAGGCCATCATGCGCTGGCTGGCCCACCGCGGCGGCGCGCAACACTATGCCCGGCACAAGAAGGCCGGAAAGCGCGAGCCCCTGCCCTGCGCCGTGGTGCTGGGCGCCGACCCGGGCACCATTCTGGCGGCCGTGACGCCGGTGCCAGACACCCTGTCGGAGTATCAGTTCGCCGGCCTGATGCGCGGGGCCAAGGCCGAGCTGGTGCCCTGCAAGACCGTGCCGCTGATGGTGCCGGCCACCGCCGAGATCGTGCTGGAAGGCCACGTCCTGCTGGACGAGCACGCGCCCGAGGGGCCGTACGGCGACCACACGGGCTATTACAACTCGGTCGAGACCTTTCCGGTGTTTCAGGTGACGGCCATCACCATGCGCCGCGACCCGATCTATCTGACCACCTTCACCGGCCGCCCGCCGGACGAGCCCAGCGTGCTGGGCGAGGCGCTGAACGAGGTCTTCATCCCCCTGCTGCGCCAGCA
>JAHJYN010000101.1 GCA_018826885.1 Alphaproteobacteria bacterium
CATCATCGCCCGCGCCGCCCAGCAGATAGTTGCCGCTGTTGCTGCCGATCATCAGATTGTTGAGTTCATTGCCGACGCCGAACGCCGTGGTCCCGACCAGCACCAGATTCTCGACATTCTCGTACAGATAGACGCCCGCGTTCGCGACCCGCACATCGGCATAGACGGTGTCATTGCCGCCGCCGACATCCTCGAACGTCAGATCATCGCCGGTGTCGACCCAGTAGAGGTCGTCGCCCGCGTCCCCGTCCAGCAGGTCATAGTCGGCCAGCCCTGAGTCCCCGCGCAGGATGTCGTTGCCCGCGCCGCCGACCAGGATGTCGGTGTGGAACGAGCTGCCGCCCCACAGGACGTCGTCGCCGTCCTCGCCATACAGGGCATCGGCATCGCCGTCGCCGAACAGCACGTCATGGCCGGCCCCGCCGACCAGATAGTCGACGCCCGCGCCGCCATGCAGGGTATCGGCCCCGGCCTCGCCGAACAGGCTGTCATTGCCCGATCCGCCGCTGACCGTGTCATTGCCCGCCCCGCCCAGCAGCAGATTGTTGCCGATGTTGCCGGTGATGACATTGTTCAGCGCATTGCCCACGCCGAAGCTGTTGCCCGCCCCGGTCAGGGTCAGCGCTTCGATATTGTCGTAGAGGTAGAAATCCCCCGCCGACACAATGGTGTCCGTGCCTTCGCCGGCATTCTCGAACACCAGGTCCTGCTGACCATCGACATAGAAGGTGTCATTGCCCGTGCCGCCATACATCCGGTCCGGCCCGGCTCCGCCGAACAGCTCGTCATCGCCCGTGCCGCCGTCCAGGGTCGAGCCCTGGAAGGTCAGGGGCACGGCCGGGGCGCTGGGGATCGACACGTGCAGCGTATAGGTGCCGCCCGCCGGAGGGGCGCTGGTCAGCAGGGAGGCGCCGGCGCCGGCAGCCCATTGCGACACCTCGATATAATAGGTGCCGGCCGCGCCGAAGGTGAAGGACAGGCCGGAATCCGTGGCCTGGCCGTCCGGCGTCAGCGCATCGTCATTGACCCCGAACACATTGCCGTTGGCGTCCATGATCCGCAGCACGGTATCGAAGCTGGCGTTGTCGATGTCGAAGGTGACCTGATCCCCGGCCGAGACCGTGATCGCATAGAATTCGCGACCGGCGCCGCTGGCCGTCGCCTGGACGGTCGAGTGCGGAATCGTGGTCGAGTTGGCGATGTCGTCGTTCTCGACCAGATCGAAGGTCCCGGTGAGCGACACGGCATTGAGGATGCTCGTATTCTGGGTGCCCTGGGCCTTGACCACGTCGGGCGCGGCCACCTCTGCCGGGGCGCCGGCGTACAGGCGATCGTTGCCGCCCGCGCCGTTGATCACATCCACGCCGCCGCCGCCACGGATCACATCATTGCCCGCGGTTCCGGTCAGATTGTCCGAGAAGGTCGAACCGATGACCTCTTCAATGCTGTTCAGCGTGTCGCTGCCCGCGGCACCGGTCACCGACGCCCCGTTCATGGTGATGCCGCCGATCGCCGTCGAATAGTCGGCGATATCATAGCCGCTGCCGCCGTTCAGGGCATCGCTGCCGAAGCCACCGATCAGGGTGTCATTGCCGTCGCCGCCGTTCAGCGTGTCATTGCCAAAGCCGCCGTCCAGCGTGTCATTGCCGCCGAGGCCGTTGATGACATCGTTTCCGCCGAGGCCGCCGATGGCATCGGCCAGAGCCGTGCCGCTGATCGTTTCATTGGTGATATCGCCCGACACCACCAGACCCCCGGTCGGGGTCGCCGCGATCGTCTGGTCGGCAAACTGCAGGAATTCGACATTGGTGATGGTGTCGGTGCCGTCCGGCCCGACCACCGTGCCGATCTGGCCGTTCCAGGTGATGGTGTAGGCGCTGCGGTTGCCCGAGAAGACCACCGTATCCGTGCCCAGACCGCCATCGATCTGGTCATTGCCGCCATTGCCGCGCAGGCTGTTGTTGCCCGAATTGCCACGCAGGGCGTCGTTGCCCGATCCGCCGATGGCGTTCTCGATCGAGGCGCCGAGCGCGATGGAGACATTGCCGACCAGTCCGCCGACGTTCGAGAAGGCGGCCTGGCGCAGGTCGATCAGCTGGTTGTCGCTGTAACCCGAGAAATCGAAGGTATCGGTCCCGCCGGCATCCCAGACGGCAAAGATCACATAGCCATTGGCATCCGGCTGGAACCAGGGCTGGCCGGCCGTGGAGTTGAAGCCATAGACGGTGTCGCCCGTCCGGGTGGTCATATTGGTGCCGTACAGGCGCTGGGCCGCCGCGATGTCATCCATCAGCGGCACGGCCGAATACTGGAAGAAGCCGTTATTGCCTTCCCAGCGCACGAAGTCCGCGCCCGTCTCGCGCTCGCTGAAATAGCTCATCAGCGAATACTGGCGGCTGTCCTCGAAATAGGTGGCATTGGCGGAATAGGTGATGCTGACACCCGGCCCGGCATTGTAGTCTTCGGGGTGCAGCAGGCCGATGGCGTGGCCGATCTCGTGGGTGATGACCTGATAGCCATAGGCGTTCAGCACCGGCGTGGCGTTGTAGCTCAGGCTGTTGTTGATCCAGACGTCGCCCTGGACGGCGCCGGCGGCGGCATTGCCCGGCAGATAGGCGAAGGCGGCCGCCCCGTCGGCGCCGGACGAATAGTTGCCGAACAGGATGGTGGCATTGTTCGAATAGTTGGTGCCGTTGTCGGTCACCTGCTGGAAGGTGATGCCGGCGACATCGGCCCACGACTGGAGCGCCAGCAGGGTGGCGGTGATCTGCGCCTGGGTGAACTGCGAGAACCCGTCGGTCCCGTTGGGCATGCTGCCCGGCGCCGTAGCGCGGAAGGCGAAGGTCACCGTCGTCGCGGTCCCGAGGGCGCCGCCCCAGAACAGATTGGCGCGCGTCAGCTGTTCGCCCGCGTCAATCGGTCCCAGCGAGGGCTTGCCGTTTTCGCCGAACCCGCCCCGGTCATCGCCGTTCAGAATCGCCGCCACATAACCGCTGTCACCCCCGGCATCGACCGCGCCGTGGAACCGCCCGCAGCCCCCGCACAGGCCATAGCTGGAGATGGCACCGAAGGTGGAATAGGCGTCGCTGTCGGCGCTGTCCTCGACGAAACGGCCCGAACCGCCGGTGCCACCGTAGACCGAAAGGGCGGTCGCCTGACGACCGGTGAACAGGGAGTCGAACATTGGGAAAGCCCCTCGCGTGAATATCCAGCAGGCACCCTACTGCAGGAATCCCGGACGACAAGCGTTACAGCAGCTGTGACGGTCAACTGACGGTGAACCGGGGTCTGCGGGCCACACGCCGCCGCGCGCCGTCACCCCCGGCTTCCGTTCCCGACCGATCCGATCTAGTGAGCCCGCACCATGGATGAGATCGAACGCCAATCCGAAGACCGCGCCTGGACCACGGCCAAGACCCTGGCCGAGGCCCTGCCCTATATCCAGAACTACGACCGCCAGACCGTGGTCATCAAATACGGCGGCCACGCCATGGGCGAGACCGCGGTCGCCAGACAGTTCGCTGCCGACATTGTGCTGCTCAAGCTGATGGGGGTGAACCCGGTCGTGGTGCACGGCGGCGGGCCCCAGATCAGCGCCATGCTGGACAAGGCGGGCGTGAAGTCCAGCTTCGTCTACGGCCTGCGCGTCACCGACGCCGACACCATGCAGGTGGCCGAAATGGTCCTGTCGGGCGCGGTCAACAAGGAGATCGCCCACTGGATCACCGTCGCCGGCAAACAGGCCGATGTGCGCGGCGTGGGTCTGTCGGGCAAGGATGCCGGCCTGCTGACGGTCGAGCGCACCCGCCGCACCAAGCGCGACCCCGACAGCCTGATCGAGCAGGAAGTCGACCTTGGCTTTGTCGGTGAGCCGACCCGCGTCGATGCCAAGCTGATCACCCGGCTGATCGAGTCCGATGCCGACTGGGTCCCCGTCGTCGCTCCGATCGGCGTGGCCGAGGACGGCCAGACCTATAACGTCAATGCCGACACGGTGGCGGGTGCCATCGCCGGCGCCCTGAATGCCAAACGCATGCTGCTGCTGACCGATGTCGAGGGGGTCAAGGGCAAGGACGGCCAGATCATCCGCCAGATGACCCTCGCCGAGGCCGAGGCCCTGATCGCCGACGGCACCGCCACGGGTGGCATGATCCCCAAGCTTGAGACCGCCATGGCCGCCGTGCGCGCCGGGGTCGAGGCTGTGGTCATCCTCGACGGTCGCCGGCCGCACGCCATGCTGGTCGAGCTGTTCACCGAGCACGGCGCCGGCACCCTGGTGCGTGCGCAATGAGCGTCGAGCTCCACCGCGCCCGCGTCTGGATCTTCGACATGGACGACACCCTGTATCCGCGCGAGCAGGGGGTCATGCGGCTGGTCCAGGAGCGGATCAACACCTTCATGATGGCGGCCGTCGGCCTGCCGCGCGAGGAAGCCCGCGTCCTGCAAAAGCAGTTCCTCAATGAGCACGGCACCACCCTCGCCGGCCTGATGGCCAACTATGCCGTCGACCCCGAGGCCTTCCTCCA
>JAHJYN010000102.1 GCA_018826885.1 Alphaproteobacteria bacterium
CGCTCGACCGCCTCGACAAAGCTCAGCCGCTCGGTCTCCTGCAGGAAGCTGATGATGTCGCCGTGCTTGCCCGAGCTGAAGTCGTGGAAGAAGCCCTTCTCGTCATTGACGAAGAAGGACGGGCTCTTTTCCTTGGTGAAGGGCGACAGGCCGGCGAACTCGCGGCCCTGGCGCTTCAGCTTCACCGTGCGGCCGATGACGTCCGACGGCCGCAGCCGGGACTTCAGCTCCTCGATGAATCGTTCGTCGAATTTCAAGGGGTGCCTTGGCTGATGTCTTTCGCCTTGAAGATGAAATTGTAAACATAATCAGGCGTGTCGACGGCCTGGCGATGCTGACGATCCGGGTCAAACGCCGCGATGCCGGTCAGCTGACCCCCTTCAAGGTAGAAGGCATCATAGCCCATGGCCACGACTCCGGCGATGGCCTGTTCGATCGGCACGTCGGTGTGGCGCTCCTCGATCTCGATCAACAGGGTCGGGCGGTCCCGCATCAGCGTCGCGCGGGCCCCGGCCAGCACGGCGGCCTCATGGCCCTCGACGTCGATCTTGATGAAACCACAGGGCGGAAGGTCGAGGTCGTCGAGGCGGACAGTCTCGACATCCACGACGCCAGTCTCGACCCCCGGCTGTTGATCGGGGACCAGGGTCGCCCGCTGATTGGAATAGCCGCGCGCCGACCGGGGCACATAGAGCGACGACCCGCCGTCCCGGTCCGACAGGGCCAGGGGATAGGTCACGGCATTGGCGGGCCGGGCGGCGTCCAGAATGGCAAAGATCTTGGGATTGGGCTCGAACGCGTGAACCTCGGGGCACAGGGCCGCCATTTGCCGGGTCCAGACGCCGCGGTTGGCGCCGACATCAATGGCGATGCGGGCGGGATCGACCAGCTGCGGCAGCAGGTGAATCTCCGTCTCGCCCTTGCGCAGCTCGCGGGCGACGATCCGGTCCAGTTCCTGCCGGGGGCTGAAGAACAGCCGCTTCAGTTTTTCGACAAGGGTCGACGGGGGGACCCAGCTCACGCTCCGGCCTTCATCAGGTCCGCGAACCGCCCGAACAGATACAGGCTGTCCGTCGGCCCGGGACTGGCCTCGGGGTGATGCTGAACGCTGAACACCGGCCGATCCTTGAGCGCAATGCCGCAGTTCGTGCCGTCAAACAGACTGACGTGGGTCTCGGTCACCGCGTCCGGCAGGCTGTCGCGATCGACGGTAAAGCCATGATTCATGGACACGATTTCGACCTTGCCGGTGGTCAGGTCCTTGACCGGATGGTTGGCGCCGTGATGGCCTTGGTCCATCTTGACCGTTTTCGCGCCCATGGCCAGCGCCAGCATCTGGTGGCCGAGGCAGATGCCCATCAGGGGCGTGCCGGAGGCGACCAGTTTCTGGATCTCGGGCACCGCATATTCTCCGGTCGCCGCCGGATCGCCCGGTCCGTTCGACAGCACCACGCCGTCGGGCTTGCGCGCCAGAATGTCCTCGGCCGAAGTGGTGGCGGGCACGACGGTGATCTTCGCCCCGGTAGAGGCCAGCGCCCTCAGGATGTTCTTCTTGACGCCATAGTCGATGACCACGACCGAACGGTCGTTCGCCTCGACGCGCGGATAGCCCTCGGGCCAGTCCCACAGACCCTGATCCCAGTCGAAGGCCTGAAGGGTCGAGGCATCCTTGGCCAGATCCAGCCCGACCAGCCCCTGCCAGGCGCGGGCCTGAGCGACCAGGGCGTCCAGGTCGAACTGGCCGTCGGCGCTGTGGGCGATCACGGCGTGGGGGGCGCCACTCTCCCGGATGCGCGCGGTCAGGGCGCGGGTGTCGACCCCGGCCAGCCCGACCACATTGCGGCTTTTCATCCAGTCGTCGAAGGACTGGCCCGCGCGCCAGTTGGCCGGCGTCGTCGGTACGTCGCGGAAAATGGCGCCGCGCGCCGAGGTGGCCGCGCTCTCGCCCATCTGTTCGACGTCTTCGGCATTCACCCCGACGTTGCCGACATGCGGAAAGGTGAAGGCCAGGATCTGGCTCATGTAGGACGGGTCGGTCAGGATTTCCTGATAGCCGGTCATGGCGGTGTTGAAGACGACCTCGCCCAGCGCCGACCCTTCGGCCCCGCAGCCGAGGCCCTGCAGGATGGTGCCGTCAGCAAGCGCCAGCACGCCGGTTACGCCGGGAAGGGTTCGGGTCATGGCGGCATCCTATCGCGGAGTTCGCCCCCATGCACCCGTCGCGTATCGACAGGGGCCGGAAGCGGCCGGGTGTTAGGGGCCATCCCCGATCCGGTCAACCTCTGCCGCTACAGGCTGAGCGGTTCCATGGGGGCAAAGACGGCATGGGTGGCCCCGGCCTCATGCGCCGCCGGCGCCCATTCCGGCTTCAGATTGACCAGCAGCACCGTCGGGGTCACCCGTCGGGCGGTCGCGATCAGATCCCGGGCTTCGGCCTTGCCCTCGGGCGACAGGTGATCCACCCCGGCGAAGTCCAGACACAGGCAGGAGGCCCGCGCCTGCGCCGCCTGGCGCACAATGCCCATGTCGGGCGCAGCGTGCAGGATCATGCCGATCGGGCCGGACTGGAACTGTTCGATGACCTCGGCAACGGCCTCGAGGCGCGAGGTCTCGGTGCCCCCCATGATCTCCATCGACAGGCCGGCGGGGCGGGTCTCGTCATTGGTCCCGGCATACAGCAGGGCGAACCGGCCATGGCTGGTGGCAAGGGTCCGCCAGAAGACCGGCAGAACGCCCGTCAGCCCCGGCGTTCGCCGCAGCAGGTCCAGACCGATCCGCAGGGTCTGCAGATCGATCCGGCGCAGGTCCGCGCCTTCCAGTGTGCCGCGCCCGAACAGGCTCAGTCCGGCTTCACCTCCGGTATGGCGTATGATCCGGCGCACGCGACGCGAAACCGCCTGGCCGCTGTCCAGCGCCACAATGTCCTGGGCCACCAGGCTGACCGCCAGCCCCCGCCGTCCGCGGGTCACCAGCTCGAAGCCAGCCTGCTCGGGAGCGAAATGAAGCGGCGGCGGGGACAGGCTGTCTGTGCCCGCCAGGGAAGCATCTGTGGGCCCGGCGGAGCCCGCCGGGTCATAAGGAAAGGTCCGCATAGGCCACCTCCAGGTGACAGGTCGGTCCCCGACGCCTTCAGGGTGCGCCCCGGATCGTGCACGGACGATCAACAAAGGCGGTGAAGTGCCTGTTCACCATGCGGCCCGCTCAGGCGGGGATGCGCTGGCCGTCCCAGGCGAACACGCCCCCGCTGTCTGCGGGTTTCAGCCCGTCGATGACCGCCAGCAGGGCCGCTGCGGAATGTTCTGACGTGAACAGCTTTTCCGGGGCCACGCCGGCCTGAAACGGCGCGCTCAGGTCCGTCGCCACCGTGCCGGGGTGCAGGCCGACCACGATCCCGGCCTTGTGCGTCCGGCCATGCTCGATGGCCAGATTGCGGATCAGCATGTTCAGCGCCGCCTTGGACGCGCGATAGGCGTGCCAGCCGCCCAGCCGGTTGTCGCCGATCGACCCCACCCGCGCCGAGAGGGCGGCGAACAGACCCCGGCCCTCGCGCGGCATCAGGGGCAGGACGTGTTTGGCGACCAGCGCCGGGCCGATGGCATTCAGCCGGTAGTCGCGCATCAGATGCTCGGCCGACAGGGCTCGATAGGTCCGCTCGGGCGAATGCGCCCCATGCAGCACCCCCGTGGCCACGATCACCAGGTCCGGCCGCGGCCCGTCGGCGATCCGCGAGGCCGCTGCGGCGATCGAGGTTTCATCCTCCAGATCCAGCCCGGTGCCCGAGCGCGACAGGGCATGGACGACCGCATGGTGGCCCGCAGCCTCCAACTGCCGGACCAGCGCCGAGCCGATCCCGCCCGACGCCCCAATTACGACCGCAGATGTCTCGCTCATGGCCTCTCCCAAACGCCTGATTCCGGTGTTAGGCAGCGCCGCATGCGCATCACCACCCTCGGCCTCGATGCCGACGACACCCTCTGGCACAATGAGACGATCTTTCGCCTCACCCAGGCCCGCTTTCTCGACCTTCTGACCGATCACGACAATGCGGTGATCGCGCACAGGCTGGCCGAGGTGGAGCGCCGCAACCTGCGCCTCTATGGCTATGGGGTGAAGGGCTTCACCCTGTCGATGATCGAGACGGCGATGGAGCTGTGCGACGGCGATCCCCCGTCCTCGGCCATCCGCGAGATCCTGGCCGCCGGTCGGGAGATGCTGGCCCATCCGGTCGAGACCCTGCCCGGCGTGGCCGAAACCCTGGCACAACTGACCGACACCTACCGGCTGGTACTGGTGACCAAGGGCGACCTGATGGATCAGGAACGCAAGCTGGCGGCCTCCGGCCTCGGCGAACTGTTCTCGGGCGTCGAGATCGTCTCGGAAAAGGATCGCTCGACCTATGAGCGGGTCTTCGCGCGCCACGGTACGGGGCCGGAGCAGGGGGTGATGGTCGGCAATTCCATGCGCTCGGACGTGTTGCCCGCGATCGAGGCCGGCGCCTGGGGGGTGCACATCCCCTATGAGGTCACCTGGGCCCACGAACTGGCCGATGCCCCCGAAGGCCACCCGCGCTACGTCACCCTGGCCCGCTTCGACGAGCTGCCCGAATGGCTGGCGCAGATTGAACGGGATCCGGGCCGATTCAGGCCTTGCTAGCGGGCCCCCGCGTCTTTAGACCGGCCGCTTAACCGACAACCAGACGTGACCGCGCCGGGGCCCCCCCTCCGTCGGGTTTTCGTGCGCCAAAGGACCGCCGTTTCGTGACCGCTGCCGATATCCCGCATGACGAGCGAGATGCCATGATCCGGGCGGCCCTGGCGGAGCATGGCGACAGCGGCATCACCCCGCGCCACACCCTGTTCTACTTCTACGGCGAGGGTGACCACGACGACCTGAACGAGGTGGCCCGCCGCGCCGGCTTCATCACGCGCGGGTCCGATGACTCGACCATTCTGGAGACGACCATGGCGGTGGACGAAACTTCGTTCACGCCCGTTTCCGCTATGATGCAATCCTGGGCCGCGGCCTTCCAGCTGGACTATGACGGCTGGGAGTGTGCGGTCGTGACGAACTGACAAGAAGAGGCCCGCGATGCCCAGACGCACAGACATCCAGTCGATCCTGATCATCGGCGCCGGGCCGATCATCATCGGTCAGGCCTGCGAGTTCGACTATTCCGGCGTGCAGGCGTGCAAGGCGCTGAAGGCCGAGGGCTATCGGGTCATTCTGGTGAACTCGAACCCCGCCACCATCATGACCGACCCGGAGGTGGCCGACGCCACCTATATCGAGCCGATCACGCCCGAGTTCGTCGAGAAGATCATCGAGAAGGAACGCCATGTGCTGCCCGGCGGCTTTGCCCTGCTGCCGACCATGGGCGGCCAGACGGCGCTGAACACCGCCCTGGCGCTGGATGCCTCGGGCGCGCTGGCCCGCCACGACGTCGAAATGATCGGGGCCCGGGCCGATGTCATCGACAAGGCCGAGGACCGCCAGAAATTCCGCGACGCCATGGACAAGCTGGGTCTGGAAAGCCCCCGCTCGCGCGCCATCCACCACATCGATGAGGCGGAAGAGGCGCTGGAGTTCGTCGGCCTGCCGGCCATCGTCCGCCCGTCCTTCACCCTGGCCGGGACCGGCGGCGGCATCGCCTACAACGTCGAAGAGTTCCGCGAGATCGTCGAGCGCGGCCTGGACCTGTCGCCGACCACCGAGGTGCTGATCGAGGAAAGCGTCCTGGGCTGGAAGGAGTATGAGATGGAGGTGGTCCGCGACAAGGCGGACAACTGCATCATCATCTGCTCGATCGAAAACGTGGATCCGATGGGCGTCCACACGGGCGACTCCATCACCGTCGCCCCTGCGCTCACGCTGACCGACAAGGAATATCAGCGGATGCGCACGGGCTCGATCAATGTGCTCCGCGAAATCGGGGTCGAGACCGGCGGGTCGAACGTCCAGTGGGCCATCAATCCGGCCGACGGCCGTATGGTGGTCATCGAGATGAATCCGCGCGTGTCGCGGTCCTCGGCGCTGGCCTCCAAGGCCACCGGCTTCCCGATCGCCAAGGTCGCCGCCCGTCTGGCGGTCGGCTACACGCTGGACGAACTGACCAATGACATTACCGGGGTGACCCCGGCCTCGTTCGAGCCCTCGATCGACTATGTGGTTACCAAGATCCCGCGCTTCGCCTTCGAGAAGTACCCGGGCTCCGAGCCGCTGCTGTCGACCTCGATGAAGTCGGTGGGCGAGGTCATGGCCATCGGCCGCACCTTCCAGGAGTCGATGCAAAAGGCCCTGCGCGGGCTCGAGACCGGCCTGTCGGGCTTTGACGAGATCGAGATCGACGGCACCACCGACACCGAGGACGAAAGCGCCATCCGCGCCGCCGTGGTGCGCGCGCTGGGCACGCCCACGCCCGACCGCATTCGCGTCATCGCCCAGGCCTTCCGCCACGGCCTGACGGTGGAGGAGGTGCAGGCCGCCTGTGCCTATGAGCCCTGGTTCCTGCGCCAGATCCAGGAGCTGATCCGCGACGAGGGCCATCTGCGGGTGCGGGGTCTGCCGACCGACGCCCGCGCCTTCCGTCAGCTGAAGGCCAAGGGCTTTGCCGATGCCCGCATCGCCGCCCTGACCGGCACGACCGAGGCTGCGGTCAGGAAGGCCCGCCGCGCGCTGGACGTGCGGCCGGTGTTCAAGCGCATCGACACCTGCGCCGCCGAATTCGCCTCGGCCACCGCCTATATGTATTCGACCTATGAGACCGGCGCCGTCGGCCAGATCCCCGAGTGCGAATCCCGACCCTCCGATCGCCGGAAGGCCATCATCCTCGGTGGCGGTCCGAACCGGATCGGGCAGGGGATCGAGTTCGACTACTGCTGCTGCCACGCCGCCTTTGCCTTTGCCGAGATCGACGTCGAGTCGATCATGGTCAACTGCAACCCCGAGACCGTCTCGACCGACTACGACACCTCGGACCGGCTGTATTTCGAGCCGCTGACGGCCGAGGATGTGCTGGAGCTGATCGACGTCGAGCGCTCGAAGGGCGAGCTGATCGGCGTGGTGGTCCAGTTCGGCGGCCAGACGCCGCTGAAGCTGGCCCATGCCCTGCAGGAGGACGGCGTGCCGATCCTCGGCACCAGCGTCGACTCCATCGACCTGGCCGAGGACCGCGAGCGCTTCCAGGTCATGCTGCACGACATCGGCCTGATGCAGCCGCCCAACGGTCTCGCCCGCTCGGCCCAGGAAGCCGCCGACAAGGCCGACGAGGTCGGCTATCCGGTGGTGCTGCGCCCCTCCTATGTGCTGGGCGGCCGCGGCATGATGATCGTTCACGACCGCGAACAGCTGGACCGCTATGTCGGCGAGGCCATGCGGGTGTCGGGCGAGGACCCCGTCCTGATCGACCACTATCTGAACCGCGCCACCGAGGTCGACGTCGACGCCCTGTGCGATGACGAGACGGTCTTCGTCGCCGGCGTGCTGGAGCATATCGAGGAAGCCGGCGTCCACTCGGGCGACAGCGCCTGTTCCATGCCGCCCTATTCCCTGTCGGCCGAAGTGGTGGCCGAGCTGATGCGCCAGACCGAGGCCATGGCCAAGGCGCTGAAGGTGCGCGGTCTGATGAATGTCCAGTTCGCCATCGAGGAGCCGCACTCCGACACGCCGCGCATCTTCGTGCTCGAGGTCAATCCGCGCGCCAGCCGCACGGCGCCCTTCGTCGCCAAGACCATCGGCCAGCCGATTGCCGCTATCGCCGCCAAGGTCATGGCCGGTGTGCCGCTGGCCTCGTTCGGGCTGGAGCACCGACCCTATGATCATATCGCGGTCAAGGAGGCGGTCTTCCCCTTCGCCCGCTTTGCCGGGGTCGACACGGTTCTGGGCCCCGAGATGCGCTCGACCGGCGAGGTCATGGGCCTGGACTGGAAGCGCGAGGGCGAGCCCGACATGGCCGAGGCCTTTGCCCGCGCCTTTGCCAAGAGCCAGATCGGCGGCGGCACCACCCTGCCGGTCCAGGGCTGCGCCTTCGTCTCGGTCAAGGATTCCGACAAGCCCTTCATCGTCGAGCCCGTCGCCCTACTGCTGAAACAGGGGTTTGAGGTGATCGCGACGGGCGGCACCCACGCCTGGCTGGTCCAGCAGGGCCTGCCGGTCGGCCATGTGAAAAAGGTTCTGGAGGGCCGCCCCAACATCGTCGACGCCATGAAAAACCGCGACGTCCAGCTGGTCTTCAACACCACCGAGGGCAAACAGTCCCTGCAGGATAGTTTCAGCCTCCGGCGCACGGCGCTGATGATGAAGATCCCCTATTACACCACCACCGCAGGAGCCCTCGCCGCCGTCCATGCCATCGCCGCCATCCGCAACGACGATCTGGACGTCCGCCCGCTGCAGGCCTACGCCTGAGGTTCGCACACCGGAGACCCTCCCCATGATCACCGTGCACCACCTCAACGACAGCCGGTCCCAGCGGGTGCTGTGGCTGCTCGAGGAACTGGGCCTGCCCTATGAGGTCAAACGCTATCAGCGCGATGCCAAGACCATGCTGGCGCCGCCCGAGCTGAAGGCCATCCACCCGCTGGGCAAGTCCCCGGTGGTCGATGATGGCGCCATCCGCGTCGCGGAGACCGGGGCCATCGTCGACTATCTGGTTGAGACCCATGGTAAGGGGAAACTGGCGCCGCCGTCGGGCACCGAGGCGGGTCGGCGCTATCGCTACTGGCTGCACTATGCCGAGGGCTCGGCCATGCCGCCGCTGTTGCTGAAGCTGGTGTTCAGCCAGCTGCCGAAACGCGCCCCGGGTCTGGTGCGGCCGCTGGTCAACTCGATCGCCGGCAAGGCCCAGTCGGGCTTCATCGATCCGCAGCTGCAGGCCCATATCGACTTCTGGGAAGCCGAGCTGACCGCCCACCCGTGGTTCGCGGGCGGGGCCTTCTCGGCCGCCGACATCATGATGAGCTTCCCGATCGAGGCGGGCGCGACCCGCATTCCCGGCTTTGACCGACGCCCGAAGCTGAAGGCCTTCCTCGAGACCATCCACGCCCGCCCGGCCTATCAGCGCGCCCTCGAACGCGGCGGCCCCTACAGCTACGCCTGACCGGGTTCACCCGAGTGTGGCATCAACAGCGCACGCGCGCTGAACCTTCACGCGCGCCCGATCCGGTGAAACCCGCCGCGCGGCACGGCGTTAACCCGTCATGAAGATCACCGTCCTCTATCTTGTCGCCGTTGCGCTCGTCGTCGTCGCCTTCAGCCTGGCGCTGGTGTTTGCCAAGCTGGCCCTCGTGTCTGCGGCGCTCATGGTTGCGGCCCTGGCCGGCCTGGCCTGGCTGACCCGCAGCCTGATGCACAAGGTGCGCCGCACAAGGATGCGTCCGACCGCTTGAGTTCGGCGGGATCGTGACCTATCCTTTTTGCCCCGGTCGCGCGCGCCCCGCGACCCTCTATCAAGGTTGACCTTCCTCTCCGCAGTCGGGCGAAACAAGAAACTCACCATCCTATGGAAAAAGTGCCGATGACGGCCCCGGGCTATCGCGCCCTGGACGATCAGCTCAAGCAATTGAAGTCCGTGGAACGTCCCGCGGTGATTTCGGCGATCTCGGAGGCCCGTGAACACGGCGACCTGTCCGAAAACGCCGAGTATCACGCCGCCAAGGAACGTCAGGGCTGGATCGAAGGCCAGATCGCCGAGATCGAGGACCGCATGTCGCGGGCCCAGGTCATCGACGTGTCCAAGCTTTCGGGCGATCAGGTGAAATTCGGCGCCACGGTCACCGTCGTCGACGAGGACACCGAGGAAGAGGCCCGCTACCAGATCGTCGGCGAGCACGAGGCCGATGTGAAACAGGGCCGGATCTCGATCACCTCCCCCCTGTCGCGCGCCATGATCTCGAAGGAGGTCGGCGACGTCGTCGAGGTCAACACGCCCGGCGGCGTCAAGGCCTATGAAATCCTCAAGGTCGAGTGGATCTGACACGCGACAGCGCGTC
>JAHJYN010000103.1 GCA_018826885.1 Alphaproteobacteria bacterium
AGGTCGGTCGCGATCACCCGTTCCGCGCCGGGGTAATGCCCCTCCTGGTGCATGCGGATGGTGCCGTAGGTCGAGTTGTCGACCACGATCACCACGGGGTTCAGCCCGTGCTGGACGGCGGTGGCCATCTCCTGCCCGGTCATCATGAAGTCGCCGTCGCCGGCCACGCAGACCACTTCGTGATCCGGGTGCACGGCCTTGGCGGCCAGCGCCGCCGGCCAGCCATAGCCCATGGCGCCCGACGTCGGGGCCAGCTGGGTCCGGCACGCCCGGTGGCGGTAAAAGCGGTGCAGCCAGGCGGCGAAGTTGCCGGCGCCATTAGTGACGATGGCATCGGCGGGCATGACCTCGCCCAGATGCTTCATGCACTGGCTCATATTGACGGCGCCAGTCACCTCCACGGGCGTCGAAAAGGCCTCGAAGTCGGCATGGGCGGCCTCGCCCAGATCGTGCCAGGTGCGGCCCGGCTCCAGCTGCGACAGGGCCAGCGCCGCCAGACTGTTGTCGGCCACGGCAGACGTCAGGGTCGGCCAGACCCGGCCCAGTTCCTCGGGCCCCGGGTGCGTGTGCACCAGCACCCGGGCCGTGTGCTCCCGGTCGAACAGGGTGTAGCCCTGCGTCGGATTCTCGCCCAGCCGCGCGCCAATGGCGATGATCAGATCGGCATTCTTCGCCCGCGCCATCAGCTTCGGATTACAGCCCAACCCCAGATCCCCGGCATAGTTCGGCCGGTCATTGGCGATGATGTCCTTCCGGCGGAACGAGCCGGTGATCGGCAGGCCCAGCGCCTCTGACCAGGCCGCCAGCGCGTGCGCGGCCTCGTGGGTCCAGCCCGATCCGCCGACCACCAGCAGCGGGCGCTCCGCCTTGGCCAGCCGCGCCTCGATCTCGCGGGCAATCGTGGGATCCAGCGCCGCGCGCGCCGGGGTCACGGGCCGGACCGGGGCCGGACCGCCGTCGTCGTGCAGAATGTCCTCGGGCAGGGCGATGACCACCGGCCCCATCCGTCCCTGCAGCGCCGTGGCAATGCCGCGCTCGACGATCTCGACGGTGCGCGCCGGGCTCTCGATCTCGGTCGCCCATTTGGCCAGTCCGCCGAACACCTCGCGGTAGTCGACCTCCTGAAACGCCCCGCGTCCCCGGTCGGTCAGGGCGATCTGTCCGACGAACAGGATCATCGGCGTGGAATCCTGATGCGCCGTATGCACGCCGATCGAGGCGTGGGTGGCGCCCGGCCCGCGCGTCACCATGCAGACGCCGGGCTTTCCGGTTAGCTTGCCATAGGCCTCGGCCATATTGGCGGCGCCCGCCTCGTGCCGGCAGGTGATGACGCGGATCTGGTCGCGCACATCGGCCAGCGCATCCAGCACCGCCAGATAGCTTTCGCCGGGGACGCAGAAGACGGTGTCGATCTCGTTGATCACAAGGGTCTGCACCAGCCGGTGGGCGGCGCTTGTGCGGGCGGTGTGTGCGGTTTGGCTCATGCGTCTGCTGCTAGCAGATCAGCCCCGCTCTTGACCATTGCTCTGCCATGCAACCCGGGGGGCAGATCGGCGTTTGAGCTTCACCATAACGGAGCTTGACCATGCGCAAGATTATCACCCTGGCCCTCATCGCCTCGGCCCTGGCCGTCTCGGCCTGCAACACCATTTCCGGCATCGGCCGCGACGTCGAAGCCGTCGGCGGCGCCGTCACCAGCGGTGCCGAAGAAGCCAAGAACTAGAGCCTGATCGGTTGAGGAGGAATCGCTTCGCGATTCCGCCGATGCCGTGAATCAGATAACACTGGACCGAAATCTGAGCCCAGTTGGACATGCGTCCAACTGAACCGATTTCGGTCTAGGCTTGGGCCTCGTAATCGACCCGGTCGAGGTACAGTCCCTCGGCCGGGGCCACGGGCCCGCAGGCGGCCCGGTCGCGCGCGGCCAGCACCCGCGCCACATCCTCGACCGACCAGCGCCCCAGCCCGACCTGCACCAGCGTCCCGGTCATGGAGCGCACCTGACGATGCAGGAAGCTGCGCGCTGCAAACACCAGCTCCACCTCCTCGCCGACCCGCTCGACCCGGGCCACATCCAGCGTCTTGAGGGGTGAGGCTGACTGGCAGTTCACATCGCGAAACGTCGTAAAGTCGTGCAGACCGACCAGAGCCTGTGCGGCCCGGTCCATGGCCTCGGCATCCAGCGGCTGTTTCACATGCCAGGCCCGCTTGCGGTCCAGCGCCGGCGGGGCCGGACGGTTCAGAATCCGGTACAGATAGCCGCGCCCGGTCGCCGAGAACCGCGCATGCCAGTCGTCCGACACCTTGCGACAGTCCAGCACCGCGACCGGCTCATGGATCATATGGGCGTTCATGGCATTCATGACCGTCCGCTCGGGCCAGTCGCGCGTCAGATCGACATGCACCGTCTGGGCTGTGGCATGCACCCCCGTGTCGGTACGTCCAGCCGCCGCAATCCGCAGCGTCTCGCCGCTGAAGGCCCGGATGGCCCCCTCCAGCGTGCCCTGTACCGTCGGCAGGCTGGCCTGGGCCTGAAAGCCGCAATAGCCCGAGCCGTCATATTCCACCGTCAGCCGGTAGCGGGGCATGGTTGTCTCCCCCTACCGCGCGCCGCGCGGCGGCTCACTGCTTGAGGGGAGGGTCGTTCCAACCGGAATGGCAAAACCGCGCAGCAGGTCCTCGGCGCTCTGGGCCGCCTTGCCCGGGCGCTGCACCCGCTCCAGCCGCACCGCGCCGTGTCCACAGGCAATGGTCAGGGCATCATCCAGAATCGTCCCTGCCGTACCTGACCCCTCGGCCAGCCCGGACATCAGCGCCTTGATGCGCACCGGTCCGTCGTCGCCCGCCACCTCGAACCAGGCGCCGGGAAAGGGCGACAGGCCGCGGATATGGGCATCGACTTCGCTCGCGGCGCGAGTCCAGTCGATCCGGGCCTCGGCGGGGGTGATCTTCTTCGCATAGGTGGGCTCGCCGACCTGCTCCACCGGCTGGCCGCCGCCGCGTTCCAGCGCCGCCAGTGCCCGGGGCCACAGCCCGGCCCCGATGTGCGCCATCCGCTCCGACAGGGAGGCTGCCGTATCGCGCGCGGTAATGCCCAGCCGTTCCGACAGCAGCACCGGACCCTCGTCCAGCCCCTCGGACATCTGCATGATCTGTACGCCGGTCTCGGCGTCGCCGGCCATGATCGCCCGCTGGATCGGCGCCGCGCCGCGCCAGCGCGGCAACAGCGACCCGTGCAGGTTCAGACAGCCCAGCCGCGGCGCCTCCAGCACCTCGGGCTTCAGGATCTGGCCATAGGCGACCACGCAGGCGGCATCCAGATCGAGGCTGCGGAAGGCTTCAATCGCCTCGGGCGCCTTCATCGAGGCCGGGGTGAACACCGGCAGGCCAAGGGTCTCGGCGAATTCCTGAACGGGGGAGGGGGTCAGCTTCATGCCCCGCCCGCGCGGCTTCGGCGGCTGCGAGTAGACGGCCACCACCTCATGCCCCGACGCCACCAGCTCGGCCAGCGAGGGCACCGCAAACGCGGGCGTTCCCATGAAGGCCAGGCGCATGGGTATTATTCCCAGCGTGTCGAAACGCCGCCGCCCTCGTCCCATTCGCCGCCGGTGTCGAGCGGCGAGTCAAAGTCCAGCAGGCGGTCGATGATCACGCCCGCGATCACGCCCAGCGCCCCCACGGCCAGCAGGGTCGCGACACTGCCGATGCCGATCTTCTCCGACCGCGTCAGGCGACGCCGTCCGCTGGGATCCACGATCCGGTCGCGCGAGCGCTTCAGGGGGGTGCGTTTGGGGGCGCGTCGGGTCATCAGGCAGCCATCCTCGCGACTTTTTTCACCTTGGCCACGGCCCGCTCGCGCTTGAGCCGCGACAGATGGTCGATGAACAGCACCCCGTTCAGGTGATCCATCTCGTGCTGGATGCAGACGGCATAGAGGCCATCGACCTCTTCCTCGACGCTCTTCCCATTGTAGTCGAGATACCGGATCCGCGCCCGGGCCGGGCGCTGGACCTCGTCAAAATACTCGGGGATCGACAGGCAGCCCTCTTCATAGGGCGCGGTCTCTTCCGAGGTCCACAGGATCTCCGGATTGACGAAGCAGCGCGGATTCTTGCGGTCCGCGTCCTCGGCATCCTCGGCTACATCCGGCTTGTCGGCCAGGTCCATGACGATCACCCGGCGCAGCTCGCCGATCTGCACCGCCGCCAGTCCGATGCCCGGTGCGTCGTACATCGTCTCCAGCATGTCATCCATCAGGGCGCGCAGTTCATCGGTCACTGGTCCCTCGACCGGCTCGGACACGCGCTTCAGAACCGCCAGATCGGCAGCATTGTCGATGGTCAGGATACGTCGAATGGCCATGGGGTCGAGGTAGGCGCGATACCGAGAAAGGTCAAGATTTCGGCCCGGCCCCTGAAGCAATGTAGAGGCCATTGTAACGATTGTGCGCGATGCTTCGCCGCATGAGTGCTGCGGCCCTGCCCTTCCAGTTCTTCGATGCCGTGGCCTCGCACGAGCGGTTCGCGTCCGGCCGCCCGGGCGGCCTGCGCCTCATCCTCCGCTTCGGAAGTCTGCAGGGGGTCATGCTGCAGCAGCGCGATCTGCGCGGCGCGGACCTGACCGGCTGCACCCTCAAGAGCGGCCGTCTGGCCGCCGCCCGCCTCGATGAGGCGACCCTCTATTGCTGCGATCTCAGGCGGGCCGACCTGCGGGCGGCCAACCTCACCAATGCCGATCTGCGGGGTGTCAGCCTCAAGGCGGCCAACCTCTACGGGGCCTGCCTCGACGGGACCGACTTCCGCGACGCGCGCCTGGCCAAGGTGCAGGCCGACGGCCTGTTCAAGGTCTGGAGCGCCGACCCGGAGCGCGAACGCCAGCGCTTCGGCATGGACGGCGAGGTCAGGCTGGGGGTCGACTTCCGTCATGCCTCCATGAAGCGGGCACGACTGGGCGGGGCCCGGCTACAGGGCGCGGACTTCAGCGGTGCCAATCTGACCGGGGCCTCGCTCGACGCCGCCGTCCTCGAGGGCGCCGTGTTCAGCGACACCATCCTGACCGGCGTCAATCTGGAGCGGGTCCATATTGACCCGGCGGCGCTGGCCGGATGCGTGCGGGATCCCGATGCTGCCGCCCTCGCCCGATCTGCGCACCTTCGGGAGGCCCTCGACCGGTTCGAGGTCTGGGTCGTGTCGGGCAAGGGCAATGGCGCGGAGGAGGATTTCGCCGGCGAGGATCTGCGCACGCTGGGCGACGCCCTGTCCGGCCGCAAGCTGGCGGGTCTCGCGGCGCCCGGGGTCCGGGCCATCGACGTCCGCTTCACCGACAGTCTGCTGGCCGGGGCCAATTTCACGGATGCCGACCTGCGGAGCGCGGACTTCCGCAATTGCGATCTGCGCGGGGTGAATTTCCGGGGGGCCCGGCTGGGATTCGCGGACTTCCGCGGCGCCGACCTCCGCCCGCTGCTCATGCGGGACGGGCGGCGGCTCGAGACCGATTTCGACGATGCGGTCCTGGCGGGCGCCGCCTTCGATCAAGGGACCCCGATCCGGCAGACCGTGGTCCAGCCTGCGACCGTCGCCGTCTAGAGCGGGGCGTCCGGCAATGGCCGGGGCCTCAGATCATCGCCGATCGCCACATAGGTGAAGATGCCCTCGGTCACCCGTTCCGAGCGGGCCTGCGGCTGACTGCGGGGTCGCTTCCACGCCTCCACCTTGACCCGGATCGAGCTGCGCCCGGTCGAGACGATCTCGGCATAGATCGACACCTCATCGCCGACCGATACCGGCTTGTGAAACACCATGGCGTCCAGGGCGATGGTCACACACCGCCCCTGGGCCCGCTCGAACGCCGGGGTCGCCCCCGACAGGTCCATATGCGCCAGCAGCCAACCGCCGAAGATGTCGCCCTCGGGGTTTGTATCCGCCGGCATGGCGATCACCCGCCCGACCGGTCGGCCCTCGGGCAGGTCCATGGAGAGGTCCGTCATGGTCTCAGCTGTCGAGGAAGCTGCGCAGCTTCCGCGACCGCGACGGGTGCTTCAGCTTCCTCAGGGCCTTGGCCTCGATCTGGCGGATACGTTCGCGGGTGACCGAGAACTGCTGGCCGACCTCTTCCAAAGTGTGGTCGGTGTTCATGCCGATGCCGAAGCGCATGCGCAGCACCCGCTCCTCGCGCGGCGTCAGCGACGCCAGCACGCGGGTCGTGGTTTCCTTCAGGTTTTCCTGCATGGCGGAATCCAGCGGCAGGATCGCGTTCTTGTCTTCGATGAAGTCGCCAAGCTGGCTGTCTTCCTCGTCGCCGATGGGCGTCTCAAGGCTGATCGGCTCCTTGGCGATCTTCAGGACCTTGCGGACCTTTTCCAGCGGCATCTGGAGCTTTTCGGCCAGTTCCTCTGGTGTCGGTTCGCGGCCGATCTCGTGCAGCATCTGCCGGCTGGTACGGACCAGCTTGTTGATGGTCTCGATCATGTGCACCGGGATGCGGATGGTGCGCGCCTGGTCGGTGATCGAGCGCGTGATGGCCTGCCGGATCCACCAGGTCGCATAGGTCGAGAACTTGTAGCCGCGGCGATACTCGAACTTGTCCACGGCCTTCATCAGGCCGATGTTGCCTTCCTGAATAAGATCAAGGAATTGCAGCCCGCGGTTCGTGTACTTTTTGGCAATGG
>JAHJYN010000014.1 GCA_018826885.1 Alphaproteobacteria bacterium
ACCCTCCAGATCGCCCTGGTCGAGAGCCAGGCCCGGCTGATCGCTCAAGGCCGCAAGGTCCTGATCCTGTTCGAGGGCCGCGACACAGCGGGCAAGGACGGGTCGATCAAGCGCGTCACCGAATATATGGCCCCACGCCACACCCGGGTGGTCTCGCTGCCCAAGCCCAGCGACCGCGAGCTGAGCCAGTGGTATTTCCAGCGCTATGTCGCCCACCTGCCGGCGGCCGGTGAGATCGTGATCTTCAACCGGTCCTGGTATAATCGGGCCGGGGTCGAGGTGGTGATGGGCTTCTCGTCCCTTGAGGAACAGTCCGACTTCATCCGCGATGTCCCGGCGTTCGAGGCCATGTTGACCGAGGCCAATATCGTCCCGATCAAGATCTGGCTGGACATCTCGAAGGAAGAACAGGCCCGGCGGCTGGAAGCCCGGGTCGAGGATCCGCTGAAACACTTCAAGACGTCACCGCTGGACGGGGAGGCCCAGAAGCGCTGGCACGCCTATACCGAGGCGCGCGACAGCATGCTGCTGCGCAGCCACAGCGCGCACGCGCCCTGGCTGATCGTCGCCACCGATGAAAAGAAACAGGCCCGGCTGAACGTCATGCGCCATCTGGTCGAGCGGCTGGGCGTGCACGGCCTCAGCGTGACGACGCGCTCCGTCGACCCGGCCATCGCCTTCATGTTCGAACCCGAGGCCCTGATCGACGGCCGCATGGCGCGGTAGGGGCGGTCAGCCGACCTCGAGACAATCTATATCTTCGCTCAGGCCCATGGTGCGTATCGGCAGCACATGGTTGCGGAGGAGGTTTTCGACGTAGGCTGTCGGGCGATTGCCGCATCGAAGCCACACGACCTTTGGCGGAGAGCCCTTCAACGCTGACAGTTCCGCAAAATCGGCGTCCAGGGTGACAATGCAGAACCCTTCTTTGCCGGCGTAGTCCCAGATCATTTTGTCGTCAGACTGATCAAGACCCAACAGTCGGACCTGGCTGGATCCGGGGAAGATGTCCGAAAGTGCCGAGGGCAGCCGATGGCTCAGGTTCTGATCGAACAGCAGCTTCACGCCGCGGCTATGGCGGTCCGACGCTGGCGGTCGGCGGCATAGGCGAGCACGGCCCGGATGTCTTCTTCGGTCAACTCGGGGAAGTCAGCGACGATCTGATCATGGGTCATGCCCTCGGCCAGCCAGCCCAGAACATCTTCAGCCGCAATGCGCATACCCCGCACGCAGGGACGGCCGCCCCGCTTGCCAGGCTCAATCGTGATACGGTCGCGCCAGTCGCTCATGGGCACAATCTACCACGGGCTCTGACGACGCGGTAGGGCTGATCCCTACAGCGTCCGGGCGATCAGCAGCTTCATGATCTCGTTCGTCCCGCCATAGATGCGCTGGACGCGAGCGTCCTTGTACAGCTGGGCGATCGGATATTCGTTCATGTAACCATAGCCGCCGTGCAGCTGCAGCATCTCGTCGATGGTCTCGCCCTGGATGTCGGTCACCCAGTATTTGGCCATGGAGGCGGTCGCCGCATCCAGCTGGCCCTTGAGGTGCAGGCCCATGCAGTGGTCGACGAACACCTTGGCCACCGTCAGCTTGGTCTTGACCTCGGCCAGTTTGAACTGGGTGTTCTGGAAGTCGATGACCCGCTTGCCGAAGGCCTTGCGTTCCTTGACGTAGGCGATCGTCTCCGACAGGCCACGTTCGGCCGCGGCCACGCCCTGGACGGCGATGTTCAGGCGTTCCTGGGGCAGTTGCTGCATCAGCTGGACAAAGCCCTGGCCCTCGACGCCGCCGATGATGTTCTCGCCCGGCACCTTGACGTCGTTGAAGAACAGCTCGGAGGTGTCATTGCCTTCCATGCCGATCTTGTGGAGGTTCCGGCCGCGCTCAAAGCCCTCGGCCCCGTCGGTCTCGACGATGATCAGGCTGGTGCCCTTGGCGCCCTCGGCCGGATCGGTCTTGGCCACCACGATGATGAAGTTGGCCAGCTGACCATTGGTGATGAAGGTCTTGGAGCCGTTCACCACATACTGGTTGCCCTGTTTGATGGCGGTGGTCTTGATCCCCTGCAGGTCAGAGCCCGCGCCCGGCTCGGTCATGGCGATGGCGCCGACCAGTTCGCCGGACTGCAGCTTCGGCAGCCAGCGGGCCTTCTGCTCGTCGGTGCCATAGTGCCAGATGTAGGGGGCGACGATGGCGTTGTGCAGCGAGATGCCGAAATGGTCCGCACCCTTCCAGCCCAGCTGGCGCATCAGCACCACCTCGTGGCGATAGTCACCGCCCATGCCGCCGTCTTCTTCCGGCATCGACAGGCCCAGCAGGCCCGCCTCACCGGCCTGGGTCCACAGCTCACGCGGGACCGAGGAGTTGGCGATCCACTCCTGCACCTTCTCCGGCGGCGCATGCTCGTCGATCCACTTGCCGACGGAGTCGGAGAAGAGCGTGATCTCCTCGTCCTGCATGAAATCGGGTTCGGGGGCGTTGAGGATGTTCATGCTCAGAACGCCTCCGCCGGCATGGCCATCAGCACGTCGGCGCCGGTCTTCAGCTTGGCCAGGTGCGCGCCGGCGTCGGGCAGGATGCGCTCGACGAAATAGCGGCCGGTCTGCAGCTTGGTGACATAGAAGGGATCGTCCGAGCCGCCGTCGATGGCCTTTTGCGCGGCGATCGCCATCTGGGCCCAGACATAGGCCATGGCCGTCAGGCCGAAGATGTGCAGATAGTCGGTCGAGGCCGCACCGGCATTGTCCGGGTTCTGCATGCCGTTCTGCATCAGCCACATCGTGGCCTCCTGCAGCTTCTTCTTGGAGTCCGACAGGCCGTCGATGAAGGGCTTGATCGCCTCATTGCCGGAGTTGTCCGAGACAAAGGCGTCGATGTCGGCAAACCAGCTCATGATGGCCCGGCCGCCGTTGGCCGGCAGCTTGCGGCCAACCAGATCGAGCGCCTGGACGCCGTTAGTGCCCTCATAGATCAGGGTGATGCGCGCATCGCGCAGATACTGCGACGCCGGGAAATGTTCGGTGTAGCCGCTGCCGCCGTGCACCTGCATGGCCAGCGAGGCCACGTGGAAGCCGCGGTCGGTCAGGAAGGCCTTCACCACCGGGGTGATCAGACCCATGTAGTCGCGGGCCTTTTGCGCCGTCGCCTCATCGTCCGACTTCTGAAGATCGGCCTGCAGCGCGGTCCACAGGATGAAGGCCTGGCCGCCTTCGACATAGGCCTTGGACTCCAGCAGCATACGCCGCACATCGGGGTGGACGATGATCGGATCGGCCGGACCGTCGGCATTCTTCGGCCCGGTCAGGGAGCGGCCCTGCAGGCGATCCTTGGCGAACTCGACGGCGGCCTGATAGGCGGCGGTGCCGATCGAATGGCCCTGCAGGCCGGTGCCGAGGCGCGCCTCGTTCATCATGACGAACATGGCCGCCATGCCCTTGTTCTCGGTGCCGACCAGCCAGCCCTTGGCGTTCTCGTACGACATGACGCAGGTGGCATTGCCGTGGATGCCCATCTTGTGTTCGAGGCCCGCGCACTGGGCGCCCTCGTTGCGATCACCCAGAGAGCCGTCCTCGTTGACGAACACCTTGGGCACGACGAACAGGCTGATGCCCTTGATGCCCGCCGGAGCGCCCTCGATGCGGGCCAGCACCAGATGGATGATGTTGTCGGTGAAGTCGTGCTCGCCGGACGAGATCCAGATTTTCTGGCCGGTGATGTTGTAGCTGCCGTCGCCGTTCGGCACCGCCTTGGTG
>JAHJYN010000015.1 GCA_018826885.1 Alphaproteobacteria bacterium
CGGCGACGGAGCCGAGGATGGCGCAGAAGCGGGCGAGCGTGGCGCCGCAGGCGCTGCGCGGATCGGCCAGGGCATCGCGGGTAATCTCTGCCGGGTCGTCGATCGAGGTCGGCCGACCGTCGATCTCGGCCAGCGCCCGGTGCAGATTGACCAGACCGGGTCCGCACACCAGCCGCTCGATCGACACCCGGGTGTAGCGCCGCCTGAGGATACGCAGGACCTCGTCCTCGATGGCATCGGACGGCGGGAAGTCGACATGGCCGCCCTCGGAGGCCAGCGCCACGGCCGAGCCCCAGCGGTCGCGGGCCAGCGCCGAGACGCCGAACCCGGTGCCCGGTCCCAGTACCGCCAGCGTCTGCAGCGGATCGCCCGTTTGCGGCCCCCCCAGATGGGCGAGGTCATCGCCCCCGATGATTGGCGCGGCCCAGGCCAGGGCCTCGAAATCGTTGATCAGCCGGATCGGGCCCACGCCCAGGCTGGCCAGCTCGCCCTCTGACACTCGCCAAGGGGAGTTGGTCAGATCGATGAAGCCATTGGTGACCGGCCCGGCCACGGCAATCACCCCGCCGTTCGGCCGCTCGCCACATCCCTCCAGAAACGCCCGCACCCCGTCCAGAAAGGTCGGATGGTCCTCGGCCGGAAAGCTCTGGTGGTGCTCGACGCGCGGCACGCCCTCGACCATGCGCGACAGGGCAAAGCGGGCATTGGTGCCGCCGACATCGCCGACGAGGTGCAGGGGAGCAGGGCTCATTCAGGCGTCCATGGTGCGGTCGACGACATTGGGATCGGGCGGGGTATCCGTGCCGGGTGGTCCGGCGGGTGGCTGGGCAAAACAGATGGAGGCGCCTTCCTCGGCCGAGCTGACCGCATCGCGGAAGGCCCCGAACAGTTCGCGCCCATAGCCCCAGGAGTGGGTCTGAAGGTGGCCTTCGGCACGCGGGGCGCAGGGGCGATCGGCAAAGTCCGGCACGCCGACGACGGTCAGCACGCCCTGATCCGGGTCAAGACGGAGGATGTCGCCGTCGCGCACCCGGGCGATCGAGCCCCCGGCCAGGGCCTCGGGGCTGAGGTGGATGGCCGCCGGCGTCTTGCCCGAGGCACCGGACATGCGGCCGTCGGTGACGAAGGCGACCTTGAAGCCGCGGTCCTGCAGCACGCTGAGCGCCGGCGACAGGCTGTGCAGTTCGGGCATGCCGTTCGACTTCGGCCCCTGAAAGCGCAGCACGACGACCACGTCGCGATCCAGTTCCCCCTGTTTGAAGGCTTCCAGCGCGGCTTCCTGACTGTCGAAGACGGCGGCGGGAGCCTCGACCACCCGGTGCTCGGGCTTGACCGCCGAGACCTTGATGACCGCCCGGCCGAGGTCGCCCTGGACAAGGCGCAGGCCGCCGTCTTTCTGGAACGGATCCGAGACGGGGCGGAGAATGTCCGTGTCCAGACTTTCGGAGACGCCATCGCGCCAGACCAGCTGACCGTTCTGGTCCAGAACCGGCTCCTGATAATAGGCCTCCAGCCCCTCGCCCATGACGGTGGTGACGTCGGTGTGCAGGTGGCCGGTGTTCGCCAGTTCGCGCACGACAAAGGCCACGCCGCCCGCCGCCTGGAAGGCGTTCACATCGGCTGATCCGTTCGGATAGACCCGCGCCAGCAGCGGCGTGCAGCTGCTAAGTTCATCCAGGTCCGTCCAGTCGATAAGAACACCCGCCGATCGCGCCATGGCGACCAGATGGATGGCGTGATTGGTCGAGCCGCCGGTGGCCAGCAGGGCGATGATGGCGTTGACGATCGACTTCTCATCGACCACCCGGCTCATCCGGCCCTCGCCCGAGCGGGCCAGCTCGACCGCCCGCTTGGCCGCCGCCGCTGTCAGCGCATCGCGCAGGCCGGTATCCGGATGGACAAAGGCCGTGGACGGAAGATGCAGGCCGATCACCTCCATCATCATCTGGTTGGAGTTGGCCGTGCCGTAAAAGGTGCAGGTGCCCGGTGAGTGATAGCTGGCCACCTCGCTCTCCAGCAGGGTCGCGCGGTCGACCTTGTTCTGGGCATAGAGGGCGCGGACCCGGGCTTTTTCCGCATTCGGAATGCCGCTGGGCATGGGACCGGCGGGGGCGAACACGACCGGCAGGTGGCCGAACGCCAGCGAGCCCATGAACAGGCCCGGCACGATCTTGTCGCAGACGCCGAGGCACAGGGCGGCGTCAAACGCATCATGGGTCAGGGCGATGGCGGTCGACATGGCGATCAGGTCGCGGCTGAACAGCGACAGCTCCATGCCCGGGCGGCCCTGGGTCACCCCATCGCACATGGCGGGCGTGCCCCCGGCGACCTGGGCGGTGGCATTCACCTCGCGCACGGCCTGCCGGACGATGTCGGGGAAGCGCTCGAACGGCTGATGCGCCGACAGCATGTCATTATAGGCGGTGACGACGCCGAGGTTCGGCTGGCTGCCCGACATGGCGTTCAGCTTGTCCTTGACCGGCGCCCCGGCAAAGGCGTGGGCCCAGTTGGCGCAGGACAGTTTGGCGCGGCCGGGCCGGTTGGTCGCGGCGTCGTCCATGCGCCGCAGATAGTCGGCGCGGGTGTCGCGGCTGCGGGCGATGATGCGGTCGGTGACCGCGCGGATCGTAGGGTGGAGGTCGGTCATTCAGACTGTTCCGTCCAGAGGACTTGCAGGTGGGGGATGTGGGCGGCCAGCGCCGCGACGGGCACAAGGGCGGGATCGGCCATGATGCGATCCTCGAACACCTTGCGCTTGGCCGAGCCGGTCAGGGCCATGACCACGGTATCGCACCGCATCAGCCAGGGCAGGTTCATCGACAGGCGCTCGAGGCTGGGGGCCAGACCGTCGCGGCCCGGCGGCACGCCCAGCACGGCGGGGGTCAGCGTCGGGATCAGCAGGGTCTTGAGCGTCGGGCTCTCCGGAAACATCGACAGGATGTGTCCGTCCTCGCCCATGCCCAGCAGGGCCGCATCAAGCCGGTCGGTGGCATCGGCCAGGGCGTGAGTGGCGACAGCGGCGGCCCGGTCCACCGTCACGGCCGCGCTGTACAGGGGGATGAAGTCGGCCTGTCCCGGCCCGATCGGCAGGCTGGTCTTCAGCAGGGTCGCGTTCGATTCGGGTGAGCTCTCCGGCACATGGCGCTCATCGACCAGGGTCACCGTGACCCGGCTCCAGTCCAGATCGGCCTCGCGCATGGCGGCATAGACGGGGCCGGGGGTCGATCCGCCCGAGCCCGCAAAAAAGGCGCGGGGGCGCTCGGTCAGGGCGCCGGCCAGCGCATCGGTCATGCGCGCGGCGCAGGCGGCCGCCCAGTCATCGGGGCGGGCAAAGGTTTCGATCTCAACGCTCATGACTGTTCCATCGGCGGCCAGTGCGGGACAGCAGCAGGTCGGCGGCCTCGGGCCCCCAGCTGCCGGACTCATAGGAGGCGACCTGCATGGCCGCGCCCTCCCAGGCGTCCGAGACTTCGTCGACCCATTTCCACGCCTGTTCCGCCTCGTCGCGACGCACGAACAGGGTCGAGTCGCCCGACATGGCGTCCAGCAACAGACGTTCATAGGCGATGCGACGGCGAGGCGGGCTGGCCTTGCGGTCATTGTGCCCCCACGACAGGCTCATGGTGATGGGCTGCAGCTGCATACGCTGGTCCAGGCCCGGTTGCTTGTTCATCACCTCAAGGGAAATGTCTTCGTCGGGCTGGAGTTCAATGATCATCCGGTTGGGCTGGATGGCGCTGCGATAGCCTGAACCGTCCCGCCCGAAGATCGAGTGGGGCACCGGCTTGAACTGGATGACGATCTCGGTGCGCTTTTCGGCCATGCATTTTCCGGTCCGCATGAAGAAGGGCACGCCCGCCCAGCGCCAGTTGTCGATGTCAGCGCGGATAGCGACGAAGGTCTCGGTATCGGTCGGCGCGCCCCGCTCGGACAGATACTCCGGGTACTGACCCCGCGCCGTGACGCGCGTCACCTCTTCGGTCGTGATCGGCCTGAGGCTGCGAAGTACCTTGACCTTTTCATTGCGAACCGAGTCCGCATCGATGTCCGACGGCGGCTCCATGGCGACCAGGCACAGCAGCTGCAGCATGTGGTTCTGCAGCATGTCGCGCAATGCGCCGTACTCGTCATAATAGGGCCAGCGGTCGCCGACCCCGACCGTCTCGGCCACAGTGATCTGCACATGGTCGATGGTCAGATTGTTCCACAGCGGCTCGAAGATGGTGTTGCCGAAGCGCAGGGCGATCAGGTTCTGGACCGTCTCCTTGCCCAGATAGTGGTCGATGCGGAACACCTGACTTTCGTCGAACACGGCCGAGACGGCATCGTCGATCTCGCGGAAGCTCTCCAGATCGCGACCGACCGGCTTTTCCAGCACGATGCGGGTTCTTGCGCCGGCCAGTCCCGCCGTGTGCATGGCCGGCACGATCCGGCCGTACAGCGAGGGCGAAACTGCCATGAAGACCGTCAGCGGCCCGTCGCCGACCCGGTCCTTCAGCGCCTTCAGCTCCCCCGCATCGGTGGCATCCAGCGCCAGATAGTCCAGCCGTGCGGCCAGTCGGTTCCAGGTCTCGACCGACCAGGCGTCGTCAGTCGCCGCTCGCGGCTCAACCGAGGCCCGCACCCGCTCGACATAGGCGTCACGTGTCTCGTCCGACCGGGCCGCCGCGACGATCTTGAGGTCGGGGTCGAGCAGGCCTTCGTGATCGAGGAAATAGAGCGACGGCAGCAGCATGCGCAGCGCCAGATCGCCACCTCCACCGAACAGCACCAGGGCCGACATTCGCGTCTCCTTCATCGTCCGGGCGCGCCGGCCAGAGGCGGCACGCCGTCAGTCAGGCTTCTTGGCCGGTTCGGCCCGCCGGGCCAACACATCCAGCACGTCCTGAAACACCATGTGACGCGCCTTCAGCAGAACGAACAGATGATAGATGAGGTCCGCGGCCTCATTCGCAAGTTCGTCGGTGTCGCCTGCGGCGCCCGCCAGCGCCACCTCCACGCCCTCTTCCCCGACCTTCTGCGCGGCGCGTTTCGGCCCCTCGGCCAGCAGGCGGGCGGTCCAGCTGGTCTCGGGATCGGCATCGGCGCGGGCGGCGATGGTCGCCTCCAGCCGACCGAGGCGCCCCAGCCCCGGGGCGTCGTCCTCGCCGAAACAGCTGATGCGGTTCAGGTGGCAGGCATTGCCGACCGGCCGCACCATGAGCACCAGGGCATCGCCGTCGCAGTCGGGCGTCAGGGAGACGAGATGCAACCGGTCGCCCGAGGTCTCGCCCTTGCGCCAGCGCCCGCCGCGCGAGCGCGAGAAGAAGGTCGCCTCGCCGCTGGCCTGGGTTTCCTCCAGCGCGGCGCGGTCCATATAGGCCAGGGTCAGGACCTGAAGCGTCGCCGCGTCCTGCACAACGACGGGGATCAGGCCGCCGCCCTTGTCGAAGTCCAGCGTGTCGGGATTGACGGTCACAGCCTGATCTCCTGTCCGGCGTCGGCGAGATAGCGTTTGAGGTCGGGGATGGCGATGGCCCCGGTGTGGAACACACTGGCCGCCAGCGCGCCCGAAACATTGGCCTGTTCGAACACCTCGCGGAAATGGTCGGGCGTGCCGGCTCCGCCCGAGGCGACCAGCGGAATGGTCAGACGGTCGCGCGCCGCGTTCAGCTGGGCGATGTCATAGCCGTTGCGGACGCCGTCCTGATCCATGACGTTCAGCACGATCTCGCCCGCGCCCAGGGCCTCGGCCTGGAGGATCCAGTCGAGGGTGCGGCGGCCCGTGCGCTTGGTGGCCGAGGGATCACCGGTGAACTGGTGCACCTGCCACTCGCCGTCGATGAGGCGACTGTCGACGCCGACCACCACGCACTGACGGCCCAGTCGCTCGGCCATCTCGCTGATCAGTTCGGGCCGGGCCAGCGCCCGTGAGTTGACCGAGACCTTGTCGGCCCCGTGGTCCAGACAGCGGGCGGCCTGATCGGCATCGGCGATGCCGCCGGCGACACAGAAGGGAATGTCCAGATCGCGCGCGATGTCGGCGATCCAGCCATAGTCGAGGGTGCGCCCCTCAGGGCTGGCGGTGATGTCATAGAAGACCAGTTCGTCCGCCCCCTGATCGCGATAGCGCAACGCCAGCTCGACCGCGTCGCCCATGTCGACATGGCCTTCGAACCGCACGCCCTTGACCACCCGTCCGTCCTTGACATCCAGACAGGGGATGATGCGCCGCGCCGTCATCGGACGGCCTCGAGCGCCTGCTCGACGGTGAAACGCCCCTCATAGAGCGCGCGACCGATGATGGCGCCGTCGCAGCCCGCGTCGCGCGCGGCCGTCAGGTCGGCGGTCTGCGCCACCCCGCCCGAGGCCTGGACCATCAGGTCCGGACGCCGCCGGACGATGTCGGCCAGCAGGTCGATATTGGGGCCGGTCAGGGCGCCGTCGCGGCCGATATCGGTGACCAGCAGGTGGCGGAACACGCCCTCGGGATAGAGGTCCAGCACGGCCCACAGGTCCAGCGGCGCGGACTCGGTCCAGCCCTTAAGCGCCGGCACGATACCGCTCTCGGTGACGCGCACGTCCAGCGCCAGAGTGAGCGCCTCCGGCCCCAGATCCTCCAGCCAGCCGCGCACCGTGTCGGGCGCGGTCACGGCCAGCGAACCGACCACCACCCGGGCGACCCCCGCGTCGCGCAGGCGGCTCACGTCATCCTGCGTGCGCACCCCGCCGCCGGACTGGATCCGCACGCGGCCCGCTTCCGCCAGACGCGACAGGGTGTCGTGCTGGACCGCGCGTCCGGCCTGGGCGCCGTTCAGATCGACGATGTGGACCCACTCCGCCCCCGCCTCGGCAAAGGCCGTCAGCCGCGCGACGGGATCGTCGTCATAGCGGGTCACCTGATCAAAGCGCCCGTGCATCAGGCGCACGCAGACGCCGTCCTTCAGGTCGATGGCGGGGTACAGGATCATGCGTCGATCGCCAGAAAGTTGGAGAGGATGCGGGCGCCTGTCGTCGACGAACGCTCGGGGTGGAACTGGCAGCCCCAGCGGTTGCCCTGCCGGACCATGGCCGGGAAAGGGGCGCCGTGGCGGGCGCGGGCGAGCGTCGCCGGACCGTCCGGACAGGCAAAGCCGTGCACGAAATAGACATAGGCGCCGTCCTCGACGCCCTCGGTCAAGGGATCGTCGGCCAGATCGGACAGCGCCGACCAGCCCATGTGCGGCACGGTCAGTCCGGGCCCGGGCGTCAGCGCGGTGACCTGTCCGGGGATCAGGCCCAGCATGGCGACGCCGCCCTCGGCGCTGGTCTCGAACAGCAGCTGCTGGCCTAGACACAGGCCGATCAGCGGGCGGGAAAAGGCGCGGATCGGATCGCTCAACCCCAAGGTATCCAGCCGCCCCATGGCCCAGGCGGCTGCACCGACCCCGGGCAGCACCAGCCGCTCCGCCGCGTCGATGCCGGCCGCGTCCGACACGCGGTGCACGCGTGCACCCAGCCGCTCGAAGGCGAACTGCACCGAGGCCAGATTGCCCGCCCCATAGTCGAGAATAGCGAGCTCGGTCACAGCACACCCTTGGTCGAGGGTACGGCGTCGCCCTCGATCCGGATGGCCTGACGCAGCGCCCGTCCGAAGGCCTTGTAGACGGCCTCGGTCTTGTGGTGGTCATCGTCGCCGGTCACCGACACATGGATGGCGGCGCCCAGGTGCTCGGCCAGCGAGCGGAACACATGGGCGGTCAGGTCGGTGCGGTAGTCGCCGATGAAGGGGGTCGCAAACGTCCCCTCGAACACCGGATAGGGCCGGCCGGACAGGTCGATCGAGACCGTGGCATTGGCCTCATCCATCGGCAGGACAAAGCCATAGCGGGCGATGCCGCGGCGTTCGCCCAGCGCCTGTTTCAGCGCCTGACCCAGGGCGATGGCCGAGTCCTCAATGGTGTGGTGCGGGTCGGTGTGCAGGTCCCCTTCGCAGGCCAGCCGCAGCGAAAAGCCGCCGTGGGCCGCGACCTGCTCCAGCATGTGGTCAAAGAAGCCAACGCCGGTCGTGATCGACACCGGGCCGGTCGCGTCCAGATCGACGGCGCAGACGATGCGGGTCTCCTTGGTGTCGCGCACGGCCTGTCCCGCTCGGTTGGGGCGGGCTTGTGCCGGACCGAGGTCGAGGGCCACCAGCAGGCGATCGTTGACGTCCGCGCGGGCCGAGACGGGCAGGCGCAACCGCTCGCCGGCGCGCTCGGCTGCGATGCCGAACCGCGCCAGTGCCGCGCGAACGGCCGTCGGGTCGGCAGGCCGCACCATCAGCACGGGGCCGACGCCGGGCTCGACCGGCATCTCGCGACCGATGGCCTTCGCGATCCGGGCCCGCTCGCGCACCGTGGCGGCGATCCGCTCGCGGGTCTCGATCAGGCGCGAAGGGTCCAGCGCCTGGATCGCGAGCCGAACGCTGACCTCGGGCAGGGCGTAGGGCTCGAGGACCTCGGTCAGCCGCTGAAGCGTCGCGGTCTGGGCCAGGGCGGCGCCGACGCGGGCGCCGGCCAGTCCATAGGCAAGCGACAGGCTGCGCAATACGACCAGATTGGCCTGGTCCCCGATAACGGTGACCGCGGAAGGGGTATCGGCGAACTCGGCCAGACCCTCATCGACCACCAGCATGGCCGGGGCCACCCGGGCGGCCATTTCGGCAACGGCCTCGGGCGAGCCGAGGGCGCGCACGATCACCACGCCGGGGCGGGCGTCCGAGCCGGGGCGGGCGTACAGGTCGGCGAGGGTCTGGAAGGGTTCGGCCTGCGGGGCCTCGACGGACTGCCCGACACGGGCGGCCAGCCGGTAGGCCAGCTCCAGCCCGTGGGTCACCCCCCGGACGGGCAGAACCTGATCGGGCGCAACGCCATAGATTTCGGCCATGCGCGTGGCGAGGGCCGCGGGGCGGGCCGGATAGCGGTCCAGTCCCTCGCCACCACTGACCAGCGGAGCAAAGGGGGCGGGCAGGTTCTTCATGCGCCGGTCCTCAGATCGGCCGCGCGGGCGTGGGCCTCAAGACCCTCCAGCCGGGCGAGGCGCGCGGCGATCGGGGCGAGGGCGGCGGCGCCCGCCTCGGACACCGACTGCACCGACATCGAGGTCATGAAGCTGGCGGTGGTGATCCCGCCCAGGGTCCGCGCCCCGCCGTCGGTCGGCAGCACGTGGCTGGGCCCGGCGGCATAGTCGCCCAGCGTCTCGGCGGCCCAGGTGCCGACGAAGATGGCACCGGCGGCATTGATCCGGTCCACCAGCGCCTCGGCATCCAGCGTCTGCAAGGCCAGGTGCTCGGGGCCGTACAGATTGGCGACAGCGCAGGCCTCGGCCAGGTCGGCGACGCGGATGGCGCGTCCCTCGGCCAGCGACCGGCGGGCAATGTCGGCGCGCGGCAGGGTCTGCAGCTGACGCTCCACCTCGGCCAGAATGGCGGCGAGGGCGCCCCGGCTGTTGGACACCAGCAGCACCTGGGCATCGGCATCGTGCTCGGCCTGGCTGAGCAGGTCGGCCGCGGCGATTTCGGGGTCGGCGCTGGAGTCGGCGATGACCATCAGCTCCGACGGCCCGGCCGGCATGTCGACCGCGGGCCCGCCGGGCCGGGCGTTCGCCTGCTTCTTGGCCTCGGCAACCCAAGCATTACCGGGCCCGAACAGCTTGTCGACCGGTTCGATCCGGCCATCTTCGAGGTCCGCGCCGAAGGTCAGGGCGGCAATCGCCTGCGCCCCGCCGATCAGCCACAGGGCATCCAGCCCGGCCTCGTCGGCGGCCACGATCATGGCGGGGTGAACGCCGCCGTCTTTTGCGGGCGGGGTCACGGCGATGCGGCGCGGAACGCCAGCAACGCCCGCCGGAATGGCCTGCATCAGCAGGGATGAGAACAGCGGCGCACTGCCGCCCGGGACATAAAGACCGGCCGAGGCAATCGGACGCCACACCAACCGCGAGCGCACGCCGGGTGTGGTCTCGACCCAGTTCGTGTCGTTCGGACGGGTCGCCTGATGAAAGATGCGCACATTCTCGGCGGCGATCCGCAGGGCGCGGGTATCGGCGGGCGGCAGGGCCGCGCGGGCCTCGCTCACCACATCGGGCGCGAGAACGATGCGCCTGGGTGCTGCGCCGTCCAGCTTCAGGCTCCAGTCGGTGACCGCCGCGCCGCCCCGCGCGCGCACATCGTCAAAGATCTCGCGCACGACGTCGCTGACGCGCGCCTCTGTGCGCTGCGCCGGGCGGGCCAGCGCCTCGCGCTGTTCCTCGGCCGACAGGGTGGTCCAGTCGATCTGGCGCATCACATCATCTTCTCGATGGGCAGAACCAGAATGGACGAGGCACCCTCGGCCTTCAGCCGCTCCAGCGTCTCCCAGAAGACCGCCTCCTGACAGACGGCGTGGACCGCCACGGCATCGTCGCGACCCGACAGCGGCATGACGGTCGGCGACTCCGACCCCGGCAACAGGGCGGTGATCCGGTCCAGCGCGGCGCGCGGCGCATTCAGCATGACGTATTTGGCATCCTGCGAGGCCACCACGCCGCCGATCCGGGTGATCAGGTTTTCCAGCAGCGGCTCCAGCGCGTCTTCCACCGGCTGGGGCGAGCGGATCAGCACCGCCTGGCTTTCGAACACCGTGTCCAGCGGCACCAGACCATTGGCCTCCAGCGTCGCCCCGGTTGAGACCAGGTCACAGATGGCCGAGGCCAGCTTCAGCCGGGGTGCGACCTCGACCGCGCCGCGCATGGTGATCACCCCGGCCTCGACGCCGTTCTCGGCCAGCCAGCGGCCGAGAATGCGCGGATAGCTGGTCGCCAAACGGAGGCCGTTCAGCGAGGCGGGGCCGTCCCACGCCAGACTTTCAGGCGCGGCAATCTTCAGCGTGCATCGGCCAAAGCCCAGCGGCATGACCACTTCGGCCAGCGGTCCGCCGTTGCGGGCTTCCTCCAGCACATTCTCGCCGACTATGCCCAGGTCGCATACGCCATCGGCGACAAAGGTCGGGATGTCGTCATCGCGCACCCGCAGCAGGTCCACCGGCGCATTCTCGACCTTGTAGAGCAGGTCGTTATTGCCCTTGATGACCCGGAGACCCGCATTGCGGATCAGGTCGAGGCTGCGGTCGGCCAGACGGCCGGATTTCTGAACGGCGATACGAAGTCGCCCCTGAACCTTGCTCACGCGGATACTCCGGACTGTCGGTCAAGCACCAGGCGGTAGCCCTGATGCGGCATTTCCTTGAGGAAGCGGGCGACGCGCACGACTGTGGTCGGGCTGGCCTGCGCCTCGGCGGCGATTTCGCGGTACGACTTGCCGCCCGCGTCCAGCAGGCGCGCCACCTGCCAGCGCTCGGCAAAGGCGCGCACCTCGGCGGGCGTGCACAGATCGGCGAGGAAGGCATCGACCTCCTCGCGCGTCTTCAGGCACAGCAGGGCGTCGTACAGATCCAGCCGGCTGCGGGCCGCGACAGCGGCATTGGGGGGAAGGGCGTCGGTCATGGCGCGTTCCACTATGCTGTAACAGTGGAACGGTCAAGCGGTATCGCCCTGCCTATGGTGCGACCGGCGATCGCAGCCTATGTCCGGGTCATGAGCAGGATCGTGATCGTGGGCGCGGGGCATGCCGGGGGCAGTGCGGCCGCGCTTCTGAGACAATATGGCTTTGACGGCGAGGTGGTGCTGATCGGCGAGGAGCCGGTCGCCCCCTATCAGCGCCCGCCCCTGTCCAAGGCCCTGCTGAAGGGTGAGGGCCAGGAGGAGGACCTGCTGCTGCGGCCCGCCGACTTCTATGTCGAACAGAACATCGAGCTGCGGCTGGGCCAGACGGTCACCGCCATCGACCGGGCGGGCAAGACGGTGGTGCTCGCGGACGGCGAGACCGTCGCCTACGACACCCTGATCCTCGCGACCGGGTCCACGGCGCGGAAGCTGGCGGTGCCGGGCGCGGATCTTCCGGGCGTGCTGGAACTGCGGACCCTGGCCGATGCACGCAAACTCAGGGCGGCGATCACGCCCGGCGCGCGGCTGGCCGTGGTCGGCGGCGGCTATGTCGGGCTCGAGGTCGCGGCCTCGGCCCGGGCGCTGGGGGCCGAGGTGGTGGTGATCGAACGCGAGGCGCGGCTGCTGGCCCGGGTGGCATCGGAGGTGCTGGCTGACTTCATGCACGACGCCCACACCCGGCAAGGGGTGACCCTGCTGACCGGTCGTACCGTTGTGGCCTTCCAGCCGGGCGAGGATGGCTCGGTCGCTGGCGTGACGCTGGACGACGGCCAGAGCCTGCCGGCCGATCTGGCGATCGTCGGTGTGGGCGGCGTGGCCTGCGAGGGTCTGGGCGCGGCCGCCGGTCTGTCCTGCGACGGCGGGGTGGTGGTTGATGAGACGGCCCGCACCTCCGACCCAGACATCTATGCCCTCGGCGATATGACCCGTCGCCCCGTGCCCGTCCATGACGGTCGGGTGGTGCGTCTGGAAAGTGTGCCCAATGCACTGGAGCAGGCCAAGCAGGCCGCCGCCGCCATCACCGGCCGCAACCCGCCCCCGCCCGAAGTGCCGTGGTTCTGGTCGGACCAGTACGATCTGAAACTGCAGATGGCGGGGCTCTCCGACGGCGCGGACCGCAAGGTCGTGCGCGGCGACCCGACCGGTCCCGGATTTGCCGTCTTCCACCTCGCGGGCGACCGCCTGTTGTGCGTCGAGGCGGTCAATGCGCCCGCCGAGTTCATGGGCGGGCGTCTGCTGATTGCCAAGGCGACGCCGGTTGACGCGGAGAAGCTGGCGGATCCGTCCGTGTCGATGAAGGCGGTCGCGAAGGTCAGCTAGTAGACGTCCCGCCGGTAGCGCCCGGCCTCGCGCAGGTCCAGCAGCCGGTCCTCGCCCAGAATGTCGCGCAGCGCCGCATGGACGCCGGGCGCCATGCCCTTCAGACTGCCGCAGACCATGATCGTGGCGCCCTGCCCCACCCAGTCGCGTACGGTCTCGGCCTCGGCGCGCAGAATGTCCTGCACATAGCGGGCGCCGCCCTTGTCGCGCGAAAAGGCCCGGTCCAGACGGGTCAGCACGCCCGATGCCAGCCAGCCCTGCAGCCGCTGGTCGAGCAGGGCGTCATGGGCGGCGGTCCGTTCACCGAACACCAGCCACGCCGGTCCGGGTTTGGTGGCCCTGGCCCGCTCCGACAGATGCGCCACCAGCCCGCCCAGCCCCGTGCCATTGCCGATCAGGATCAACGGAACCGTCGCATCGGGGCCGTGAAAGGTCCGGTTGGTGCGGATGCGGAGCGGCACCGTCTCCCCGATCCGGCAACGGTCCAGCAGCCAAGCCGAAGCCAGACCGGGGCTGCCGTCCTCCCGCACCGTCTCGCGAATGATCAGGTCCATAGCCCGGTCCGCCGGCACAGTGGCGATCGAATAGTCGCGCAACTGACCCGGCTGGCCCGCCACGGCCTCGGGCAGCTCGACCTCGGCCACATCGCCCGCCCGCCAGTCCGGCATATCCCCGATGGGCCGCAGACGCAGGCGATAGACCGGGCGACCCGGGCTGCCGGGGTTCAGATGGGCGCGCCGCTCCAGCCGCCAGGGGCGGTGCGGGCGGCTGCGCGTCTCGCGGGCAAAGGTCGCGCCGGTCACGGCGGACAGCTGGTGCCGCCAGTGCGCCAGGGCGCCGGGATCCAGCCGGTCCACCTCGACGCGGTCGAACAGGGCCGTTGCCCCCGCCCGCGCCAGCCAGCTGTCCAGCGAGCGGCCGAAGCCGCAGTAGTGGCCATAGCTGCTGTCGCCCAGCGCCAGGACGCCGACCTGAAGGTGCGACAGGTCGGGCGAGGCAGGGAACAGCCGTCGCAGGAAGTCGGTCGCCTCATCCGGGGCGTCGCCTTCCCCCGTGGTCGCGGCGATCAGGAACATCCGCTCGGCCTTCGCCAGCAGCTCGGGGGACAGTTGCGACAGGCTGAGGCGCTGGACTGACAGGCCGGTTGCCAACAGGGCGGTCGCGGCTTCCTCGGCCAGGGCCTCGGCGCTGCCGGTCTGGCTGGCGTGCACGACCAGCGTCGCGGCCTCACCGACTGGATCCGGCGTCGGCCGCGGGCGCAGCGACCAGGCGGTCAACCCGGCCCAGGCCAGCACCGCCGCAGCAGCCCAGAACTCGCCGCCCCCGAGGGTCATTCCCGGCCGACATCCAGCATGGCCAGAAGCGCAGGGCTCATCTGCTCGACCAGACCGTCCTCCGTGCGGTGGACCATCAGCGCCGCAATCCCGGCGGCGTCGGCATGGGCCAGACCCTCCTCGGGCCCCAGCACCGTCAGGGCGGTCGCCAGCGCATCGGCGACCATGGCCGAGTCATGCAGCACCGAGACCGAGACCATGCCGTTGGTCACGGGTCGCCCCGTGCGCCCGTCGATCGTGTGGGAATAGGTCTGGCCGCCATGGACGAACTGGCGGCGCGCCTCGCCCGAGGTGGCAACGGCCAGCCCGTACAGGGCGGCGATGGTGCGCGGCGCCTCCAGCCGCTGCGGCTTCTCCAGCTCGACCCACCACGGGCGACCATCGGGTTTGACGCCGACCCCCTTCAGCTCGCCGCCGATCTCGAACAGGTGCGAGGTCGCCCCCTCGCGGGCCAGCCGCAGCGAGATGCGGTCGACCGCGTGGCCCTTGGCGATGCCCGACAGTTCCAGCTTCAGCCCGCCGGGCTGCACCGCCGCCCGCGCATCGACATTCAGCCGCAGGCGCATCCAGCCGCTCATGGACCGCGCCGCCTCGACCTCGTGATCCTCGGGCAGGGGCAACAGCGGCGACCGGCGTCCGGGCGGTCCGAACCCCCACAGATCGACCAGGGTCCCCAGCGTCGGATCAACCGCGCCATTGGTGTCGTCGGCCAGCTCCAGCGCCCGGGTCAGCACCGTCCAGAAGGCATCGGACAGGGCCCAGGTGCCCTCCGGTGCGCCGTTGAACCGGGAAATCTCGCTGTTGCGCTCCCACGGGCTGAACAGGGCGATGACGCGCTCCAGCTCTTCCTCGATCAGGGCCTGCCAGCGGCTGGCCTCGGCCTCGTCTTGCACCACGATCCGGGCCGTCCAGACCGTGCCCATGGTGTCGCCGCCCAGTTGGGCAATCTGCGTGCCGGGAGGCTTTTCCGGCGCGCTGCGAAAGGGCGGGATCAGGACGCGATTGTTCGTCTCCGGACGAGGCTCGCTGGCGCCCCCGGACAGGTCGATGACCGGCGGTGCCGAGCGGCTGGAGGCGGGGACACGCGGTTCGGACATCAGGACCTCAACGGGCGACGGTGACGCGTACGGCACCCAGTTCGGAGTCTCCGGTGCCCGAGGCGGCATTGGCAGCGCCGAGGCGGAAGGGCACCCGTACGATCTCGCGGCCGCCCAGTTCCCGCGCCGCCTCGACTGCCAGCACATAGTTTCCGGCGGGCAGGTCACGCAGGCGCGAGGCCGGAACCGTGACCGTCTGGGTGCCCGGCGCGCGGGTCGGGCCGGACACGCCGTCCGCCGGCAGGGTCAGGGTGCGCCCGTCCTTGCGCCACCAGGTGCGGACGTCTCTCAGCCAGTCCTTGCCCTCTCCGGCGGGCAGGCCGGTGTCGTACCAGACCGAAAGGGTGCGCACGGCGCTCTCATCGGGCCGCTCGATCCACACCGCCACATAGGGCCGGTGGTAGGAGGCGCTGTTGATGCGCGGGATGCCGATGCTGACCGTGAGGTCGCCCGGAGCGAGGGGAGGAGCCACGGAAGACGTCGCCCCCATCAGCATCAGTCCGGCGGCGGGCAGGGTGACGGCGAGGGTCAGCGGTTTCATCGGAACTCGGGGCACACTCAGTGGATAAAGATCAGGGCGAGGATCAGCGGGATCAGCAGGCCCAGCGACACCAGCGGCCAGGTCATGCGCCGGTTGCGGGCATGCAGCACCAGCAGCGCCAGCCCGGTCAGGGCGAACACCAGACAGGCCACCGCAAACACATCGATGAACAGGGACCAGGCCGTGCCGGTATCGCGCCCCTTGTGCAGGTCATTCAGATAGGCAATCGGCCCGCGCGTAGTCACCTCAACGAAGGCCTCGCCCGTCTGCCGGTCCAGCGTCATCCAGCCGTCGCCGCCGGGCCGGGGCAGGGCGACATAGATCTCCGCACCCGTGGTCTCGGTGGCCCGCCCGGCGATGGAGATGTCCAACTCACTCGAGGCCCAACGCGCCACGGCATCGGGGACCGGGTCGGTGGTCTCGACGGGGAAGGTCTCAAGCCGATCCAGCAGCGGCGCGGGCAGGGTGGCGGCGCGCTCGGCCACCACCGGTTCGGCCGGGATCTGGGCGGCATGGTTCAGGGTAAAGCCGGTCACCGCAAACAGGATCAGTCCGATCAGGCTGACCGAAGCGGACATCCAGTGCCACTGGTGCAGCTGCTTCAGCCAGAAGGCCCGCGCGGAGCTCAGCCGGGCGGCGGACGGTGCAGGAGCGGGCGCACGAGAGGTCGACACCCTGCGCCTGTGCCAAAAATGCGAACCGCTTGCAAGTAACGTCGTCTACCAGCGACGCGACAGCCCGATCCACAGGGTGCGCGGCGGGCCGTAAGACACCACGCCCGTGCCGGTTTCGGCCGTCTCGACGTCGGCGTCGAACAGGTTCACCCCCTCGACCCAGGCGGTCAGGGCAGGTGACAGTTCTCGCTCCAGACGGGCCGAGGCCGTCAGGGCCGGGTCGAGCACGCGGCTGTTCAGATCGTCGTCGAAACGGCGGCTCTCCCAGCGGGCATCGACGCTGACGGTCCAGTCGGCCGCAGGAGTCCAGTCCAGCCCGGCGGTCGCGCTCCAGATCGGGGCCTGGGCGGGGCGCAGGCCGGTCAGTTGCGGCGCCTGCGATCCACCGTCCACCCGCGCATCCGTGGCCGCCAGCGCGGCCCGCAGCGTCAGCCCGTCGCGCAGCCGCGCCTCGGCCTCAAGCTCCAGCCCGACCGCCTCGATGGTTCCGGCGTTCTGCCGCTCGCGCAGCACGCCCCCGGCCGGGACAAATCCTGCGCGGGGAAAGACACCCGGCCCCTGACCAAGGGTGACATTGACGATCGCGTCCTCGATCCGGGTGGCAAAGACTGTGGCCCGAAGGTCCAGCCGGTCGGTCTTGCGCGCCAGCCCAACCTCGAGGCCGCTCAACTGCTCCGGCACCAGACCGGCATTGGCCTCGGTGATGTCATTGCCGACCCGGAACGGCCGGTGCAGCTCGTTCAGGGTCGCCGGGCGAAAGGCGGTATAGGCCGCCGTCCGCACCGACCATTCGGACGACAGGGCACGCCGCACGCCCAGTCGGGCCGACACCACCTCGCCCGACTGATCCGCAGGCTGTTCGTCCAGCACCACAGCACTGGTCTGCAGATCGCGCTCGAGTCGGCCGCCATCCCGCGCCGCCCAGTGGTCCAGCCGTACGCCCCCGGTCACCAGCCACGGGCTGCGCGTGGCGCTCGCCTCCGCATAGACCCCGGCCACTGCCGTCTCCCCGCCCGCCTGCCGCGAGCGGGTGAATTCCCCGCCCATGAAGCGATAGCGTTCGTTGGTCTCGCCCTCGGCCCTGCGGGCGTCGACGCCCAGCTCGGTCTCGAACCCGTCCCGTCGCACGCGCCAGGCGGCGTTCAGCCCCCAGGCCGTGGCCGGGGTGTGGAACTGGTCATTGGCCGGGCTGGTCGAGGATCGGTCGGGCGCGGTCGCGACAAAGCGGTTCTGCAGGTCGCTGGTCCGCCGCCACAGCTGCACCCGCCAGCCCGCAAGGTCGGCCTCCGGCTGGCGCGTCGCCGTAAGGGACAGGACGGTGCCCGAGGCTGCGGCATCCGATCCCGCCACGCCCGAGCCGCGCCTCTCTTCGAAGGCGGAAACCCGGCCGGAGACCAGCGCATCCCCGACCGGCAGGTCCAGCCGCAGCGAGGCGGAACTGGCTTCAAGGTCGAGCGGTCGGTCCGCGGCCCCGGCGTCGGGTGGCCGCACCGACGTATGGCCGTCGGTCCGCTCGTGGACGGCGGTCGCCACCCAGCGCAGCGGGCCGAGGTCGCCCGTCCCCGAGGCGGCCAGCCGGGCGGAACCCCGCTCGCCGACGGCCGCCGTCCAGGCCCCGCTTGTGTCGCGTTCGCGCAGCAGCACCGACCCCGTCAGCGCGCCTGCGCCATAGGGGCCGGTGCCGCCGGCGCGCACCACATCCACGCTCGACAGACCCTCGGGCGGCACCTGGGCCCAGATCACCCAGCCGCCGAACGGATCATTCAGCGGCACCCCGTCGAGCGCCACCAACGCCCGCCCGGCTCCGGTCGGGGCGATGGCCCGCAGCGACAGGCCCTGGGTGGTCGGATTGGCGGTCAGGCTGGAGGTCCGGCGGAACAGGCCGACGGCGGGCACCCGGCCCAGCGCCTCGTCCAGCCGAATCGACCGGTCCAGCGCCTCGCCGTCCAGCCGGATCACGGAAAAGGCCGCCTCACCTTCGGCGGCGGGCAGGCGCGGCGCGGTGACCACGATCTCGTCGAGAACGACCGGCGGATCCTGCATCATGCCGAAAGGCGCGTCAGCAGCTCGCGGGCAAAGGTGGTCAGGGTGTCGTCGCGGGCGCCCATCACCAGAATTCGGTCGCCGGACTGGGCCAGCTGGATCAGCCGGTCGCCGCACTCGGCGCGCGTGGCATGAGCCTCGGCCTGACGCCCCGCCGCGACCACGCCCTCGACGATCTGCGGGCTCGAGACGCTGCGGTCGGTGGTGCCGCCGTAGTAGACGGGCTCGGGCATGATCAGGTGATCGTCCGGACCCATCAGGCTGGCAAAGGTCTCGATGAACTCGCGGCGCATCAGCTTCAGCGGGCCAAACCCATGCGGCTGGAACAGGATCAGCAGACGCCCGGGGAAGGCGTGCAGGGTCTGCAGCGTGGCGGTGATCTTGTCCGGGTTGTGGGCAAAGTCGTCGATGACGGTCACGCCACCCGCCTGTCCCACAACCTCCAGCCGACGCCGGATGCCCCGGAAACGGGCGAGCGCGGCGATGGCCGTCTCACGCGCCACGCCCAGCGCCTGCGCGACGCCGAGGGCGGCCAGGGCATTGGCGACATTGTGTGCGCCCGGCACCTGCAGGCGGACTTCAGCCCCGTCCAGCCGGAACCGCATGCCGGTGGCGGTCGCCTCGACATCGGTCGCGCACAAGTCTGCGGCCGTGTTGCCCAGCGAAAAGGTCAGGCGGCGGTCTGCAGGCAGGGTGTCCGCCAGCACCCGCGTCTCGTCATTGTCGAGGTTCAGCACCGCCACATCGGCATGCCCCGCAAAGCCGCCGAACAGGGCGCGCAGCTCCTCCATCGACTTGTGGTCCAGCGAGATGTTCGAGACCACGGCCACCGTCGACCGGTACAGCTGGATCGAGCCGTCCGACTCATCGACCTCCGAGACGAACAGGTCGGGGCTGCCGATGCGGGCGGCAGCAAAGGGCGTGTCCTCACGGACCAGATTGGTCATCACGGCGCCGTTCATGACCGTCGGGTTCTGCCCCGCCTGATCAAGGATCCAGGCCACCATGCCGGTGATGGTCGATTTGCCGCTGGTGCCGGCGATGCCCACGCGGCGCTCGGACGCGTTGAACAGGTCCGACAGCATCTGCGGCCGGGTCATGACCCGGGCGCCCACCCGGCGGGCGGCGGCGATGTCGGGTACGGTGTCCTCGACGGCACCCGAGGCCACCACGGTGGTCGCCGGATCGGTCACGCCGGATCCGTCCTGCGGGTGGAGGGCAATGCCCTGGGCCTCCAGCCAGGCGAACTTGTCGGGGCTGCGGCCCTGGTCGTGCGACCGGTCCGATCCCGCCACCCGGGCTCCGCGCGCGGTCAGGATCAGGGCCAACGGCAGCATGCCCGACCCGCCGATGCCGCAGAAGAAATATGAGCCGGCTGGATTGGCGTCTTGATTCATGGAGGCGAAACCGGGGAGTGTCGGAGGAAGGCCCTGACTAGCACGGGGCGCACCGCACGCCAGAGCCGGGAGCCCGATTTGTCCGACCGCCCGCTGAACAGGGGAAACACACTATGGGATCGGTGACCCGCATCGGCGTGGTGGCGGCCTCGTCCCGCTTCAGCAAGGCCACGGCCGAGCGACTGGAAGCCCATGTCGAGGCCCGCTTTCCCGGCGGTGACGTCAAGGTCGTGTTCCACCCGGCCTGTTTTGCCAACCACGGCCATTTCGCCGGGGACGATGCCCTGCGCGCCCGGGCCTTCCTCGAGATGGCCAATGACCCGCGCTACGACGCCGTCTGGTTCGCGCGTGGCGGCTATGGCTCGTGCCGGATCGCCGAGGCCGTGCGCGATGGCCTCAAGCCCGAGGCCCGGACCAAACGCTATCTGGGCTATTCCGATGCCGGAAGCCTGCTGGCCACCCTCTACAAGGAAGGGTTCGCCCACGTCGCCCACGGGCCGATGGTCGCCGACATATCCCGCGGCGACGGCGCCGAGGCCATCGACCGCGCGCTGGACTGGCTGATCAAGGGTGCGACCTCGGGGCATGAGCCCAGTCTCGACGGCCGCCAGACCGTCGCCTTCAACCTGACCATTCTCGATCAACTGGTCGGCACGGCACTCGAACCCGATCTGACCGGCCATGTGGTCATGATCGAAGACGTGTCCGAGGCGCTCTACCGGATCGACCGGATGATGTTCCACCTGACGGGCCAGGCCTCGATGCGCCGAATCGCCGGCTTCCGCCTCGGCCGGGTCAGCGATGTCACCCCCAATGAGCCCGAGTTCGGCCTGACGCCCGAGGAGATCGTCCGCTACTGGTGCCTGCGCTCGGGCATTCCCTATCTGGGTGCGGCCGACATCGGCCATGACGCGGCCAACAAGATCGTGCCTTTCGGGCCGCGCTGACGGGCAAAATGCCGCTACAGGGGCTCGAATCCTCGCGTTTTCGGGGAAGGCGGTCGACAGATAACGCCGGTCAGGCCAGATGGCCCCATGTGGGTTAAGGGGCTGTTAACCTTGAAATCTTCCGTGCGCGGAAACGGGTGTCGGAATCACCTCGTGATCCGGACGCCTGTGGCGTGGGCGGCCCTGTGACCGGCCTGTCGAAGAGCACCCGGGCCGCGCTGATCCCCCTGTTCCTCGTGGCGCTGGGAGTGGTCGGCATCGAGAATGCCCTGACCCGCTATTTCGCCGTCGCGAAATGGTCCGAGTATGGCTACTGGATCATCTCCATCGTCATGGCCGGCTTTGCCCTGTCGGGCGTGGCCACCGCCCTCTTCCGTGACACCGTCGAGCGACACGGGGCCTGGCTGCGCGCCGTGCTGCCGGCCACCATGGTGCTGGCGGCGGCGCTTGGCTATGAGCGCATTGCCCGGAACCCCTTCAATCCGCTGCAGCTCCAGAACCCCACGACCTGGGCCGACCAGCTGCTGAATA
>JAHJYN010000104.1 GCA_018826885.1 Alphaproteobacteria bacterium
GCCGCCCGGATGCGGAAGACGGCGAACGCCGCCCGCACGCCGCCGTGGACGCCGGTCGAGTAGGCCAGGATGAAGACCAGATAGCCCAGGAAGCGGATGGCGATGTCGTCCAGGCCGTGCTGCACGAAGTTGGGGTCCATGATGTCTCCTATCGGGCAGCGGTCTGCTGCGCCTTTTTGAGGTCTCGGATGGAGTCGTTGATCCACTGTTGCAAGGGCTTCTTGGTCTGCCAGCGCCGGTACACTTCCGGCCAGCCGCCATACTGCTTGGCCGCCCGGTTCAGATCGGCGATGGCGTCCTTGCGAGCCTCGCCCTTGGACACCTCGACCCGGGCCCTGAGCTGGGCCAGCTCCTTCAGGCGGTCGGTGACGTAGCCGCCGATGGCCGGATCGAGCTTCTTGCGGTTGGCCTGGTAGTACCGCTCCCACCCGCCCAAGTCTCGCACCGCGTCGCGGAACCGCCGCCCGGGCTCGCTGTCCCAGCCCATGAGCTCGACCTGGGCGCGGAGAAGGGCTACCTCCCGCCGGACCTCGGTGTCGTCTTGGGCCTTGTCCGACACCCCCCGGTAGAGGCTTTCGGCGTCCCTGCGGAGGGTGGCGAACCGGGCGCGGTTGAGCTGGGGCGTCTCAACCTCAGTAGCAGCCTCCCGGGAGATGGCCAGGATCTTCTCGCCGATCTCCCGCGCCCGCGTTTCGGGGGCCCGGATGCGGGCTCGAGCCAGCCAGGACACGGCCTCAGCCGCGTCGGACAGCAGCAGCCGCTGCTCGCGCTTGCGCTCCTTCGTGGCCTTGTCGGTGGCCTGCTCCTCCTCGCCCCGGACGGTCTCTCGCCGACCATACAGCTCGTCCACCTCCGGCCAGAAGGCGCGGGCCTGGTTGGTGGCGAACTCGTCGAGGAACTTCCCCCGCTGCTCCTCGGTGATGGCGCCCCGAACCACCGACCGATCCAGGGCCCGCTTGAAGCGGTCCACCTCGCCGGGCGTGAAGACCGTCCGGCCGCTCTCGTCGGCCGCTTCACGGGCGATCCGTTCAGGCACCCACTCGTTCGGGCCCCGGAGGAACTGCCGCACCACGGGCACGTTGCGGGCGTCCGGCAGGCTGCCCTCCTCGATCACGGAGCCGGCAGTGTTCACGGCATTGGTCACGAAGCGCCCCGTCCCGCCGCTCAGGATGTCGGTCAGGAAGTCGATGGCCTCGGGGTTCACGTCGATGGCGCCCCGCTCCCGCCCCTTGCCCCCGCTGATCCGGTTGAGCCAAGCCGTGAAGTCCCGCGTCATCGGCCGCACCGAATCGAAGTAGCGCATGTGCTCGGGGATCTTCGGCCCATACTTCGGCTGGTCCCTCCAGATCGGCCCGCCGTGCCACTGCTTGTTCTCGCCCATCTGCACCAGGGGATCGAGGAAGGTGGGCGCAAGGAACTGGGAGATGGAGCCGCCCTGCAATGGTGAGAAGGCGTCGAGGGCCGCCCCGAAGAAGCGCGATCCGGCCTTGGCCAGGGGGAGGTCCCCGTAGACCGACTCCTCGGCCAGTCGCCCCAGGACGGCGAAGATGTTGAGGCCGTAGGGCAGCTTCACCGACACGAACGCCTTGTCATCTTTCTCGCGGTACTCCTTGGGGATCGGGAAGTGCCAGTAGTTGTCCTTGTCCCAGTCGCTCATGTCCTCCCAGTCGTCGGGATTGATGAGCCGGCAGAGCACGGAGTTGGCGAAGGCCGCGGCCATGACGCCCCCGACGATGCCCTGGTAGATCCGCTGTCCCTTGGTCTTGGGCCGGCCCGGGACGCCCATGCGCCGCACGATGTTGGCCGTGCCCTGGATGGAGGCGTTCGAGAAGAGGTACAGGGTGTTGACGACGGTGCCCCAGCTGCCCTTGTCGTTGAAGTTGACGGTCAGGTTCTTGGCCACCAGCGCCGCGTCCTTGGCGCCGACGCCCCTCTTGCGGAGGGCCATGTAGGTCGCCAGGCGCACGCCGGACTCGACCGCCTCGTTGAGGTCGTTGACGAGTTGCCCCGTGGCCCGGAGTGCCCGCCGGGGGTCGTAGCCCTTCTGGTTGATCTGCTCGATCATCTTCTGGACCGAGCGCGTCCGCTCTTCCACGCCCCCGGTGTCGAACCACCCCGTCTTGCCGCCCGCCGCCTTCATCTCGTCGTAGGCCCGGGATTCCTCGGTGGCCTTGCCGTCGCGCACGGACCGCAGCACCCCGCGTATGGCCCTGCCGTTCAGGGTGTTCTTGACCGCCTCCTTCAGCACCTGCGACCCGTGCCCGGCGGCCAGATGCACCCCGGCCATCTGCAGGTCGCGCTCGAAGTTGGTGATCAGGAACTCCGGGTTCAGCGTCGTGTTCACCAAGCGCAGGTAGCTGTTGACCTGCCGCAGCACGGCCAAGCCCTTGGTGCTGTCGAGGTTCTTGAGGGCCTCGGCCAGCGGCCCGCCCTTCTTGGGGTCGTAGGGCCCCTTGCTCTCGTCGGTGATGGTGATGAGGTAGAGTTGCCCATCCCGATGCACCCCGACCACGTTGTCGTTGAGCTTGTACTTGGGGTCCTGCCACTGCAGGTTGCCCTGGGAGTCGAACAGCGGCACGGGCCGGATGGGGTCCACGGTCCAGATGTTCGACGGGTTGCGCTCGACCAGCTCCAGGACCGCCTGCCCGACCTTGTTCTTCTCGGAGGCAATGACGGCCTCCTGGTAGTCGGCGAGCATCTGCAGGAAGGGATTGCCCGCCAGACTCTTCCGGCCCTTGGCTTTGAGCAGGTGCGTCCCGGTGGTCGAGAAGCCCTTGCCGACCCGCTGGTAGGCCGTTTCGTCCGCCTTGCCCTTGAGGGGCACGTAGTTGGGGTACATGCCCGTCATGGTGTCGTAGGACTCCTGGGAGATGAGCCCCGCGTCCAGGCGCATCTTGAGGGCCCTCTGGACCGTCAGCCGGCGGGCCTCGGCCGCGAACGCCCCGATGCCGGTCCCCTCCATCTCGTCCAGGATCTCGTCGGCCACCTGGGTGGACATGCCCGAGCCGCCGTCCGGCATGTCCTCGTTGATCTCGGCGATGTGCTCGTTGCGTTCGGCGGCGTGCTCGGCGTAGAGGTAGACCCCCAGGTCGTCCACCGTGAAGCCGGCCGCCATCAGACGCTTCGTGAAGGAGTCCTTGGCGTCGATCATCTCCCGGTTGAAGCGGTCGATTTGGTCGGACGCCTTGCCGATGTAGAGCCGCGCCTCGCGGGTGGCCTTGGCGCTCTCGGGCCGGGAGCCCTCGCCCCGCTTGGCGGCCTGCTCCTCGACGGCCTCCAGGCGGGACAGGCGGTCCTGCACCTTGCGGCGCAGCCAGGCCAGACGCGTCTCGGGATCGACATGGAAGTCGAACAGGTCCTCCGGCTGCGGCGACGCGGGATCGGGCGGCGCGATGCGCCTGGAGACGGAGGGATGGTTCTGGATGCTGAGCCGTATGTCCGGCTCCGCCGGGTCGAAGGTGCCCCGGTTGCCGGTCGATTTCACCTGGGTTGGCTCCAGGGCTATCAGCGTTTTGGTGCGCCGGCCGAAACTGCCGGCATCCTGCTCGATGATTACCCCGTCATGCCCTCGTTCGCGAATGAGCTGGGTTAGCCGAGCACGCGCGGACGTAGCCGCCGCATTGGTAGCCGTCTTCCACTCATCCAGGATCTGATCCAACTCGGCATGTTTTGCCTCGTGCCAGCGCCGCGCTTCTGCGCTGTCCTCCGACGATCGGCCCTGTCGTCGCTGATCCCAGGCGCGATCAAAACGCGGCTTGAACTCACGATCGGCCTCCCACACGCGAAAAAGCGCCGCATCATACTCTGCGTCCCCCTCAAACATCCGTCTGAGGTCAAGGCGGTCCTGTACGACCAGGGGGTTTTCGAGCCTCACGTAAAGAGGCATCTGTGCAATGTCCTCTTTGCGGGCCGCGCCCACTCCGATGTCCTTGGCGGTGGGCTTTAGGAAGATCCCATCGGGAACTCCCTCGTCCGATCTTCGAGCACCCGCCCTTTCGGGGCTGAGATCGAATCCCTTGCCTCCCTCCAGTATGGACTTTTCGTTGGCCAGGCTTGTCTGGTGATAGACTGCTTCCTGGACTACCGAGCCCCTGATCCACCGCTTGAACCACGGGCTCTCCACCCCCTGCTCCTGCCACGCCTTCTTGGCCGCCTCTACGTCGGCGGGGTCGGCCTCGTTCGCGCCGGCCTCGGCGGCAAGGCTGAACCCCCCGAACAGGTCCCCCTGCGGCGCCTTCGCCTTCTCGGCCCCGGCCTTCTCCTCTTCCGCGCCCTCGAACAGCGGCGTGCCCTCCAGCCGCTTCGTGCCCCGGGTGCGCTTCGCCTCGCGGGGCAGCTCGCGCTGCTCGCCGGGGAACATGCCGGACGGGGAAACGCCACCCTCGGCGCGCCGTCCCTGCTCGGCGATCACCGAAGCAGCCACGTCCCGCGCCCGCTCCAACTGCGGCAGGCCGAAGCGCGACACCCCGTGCTGCGGGTCGAAGGCCGCCCGGACCTTGGCAATGATCCCGTCGAGGATCTGCAGGAGTTTCTGCCCGAGGCTCGGGTTCTTGGTATTGACGGCGCGCCAGAACTCGGGGCGGGTGAACTCCTCGCCGAGGAAGTCGCCTGCGAACTCCTCCCACGCCTTCTCGCCCTTCAGGTCGATGCCGGCCTTCTGGTACCGCTCGACGCGCTCGGCCAGATGCCGCGAGGCGGCCATGGGGTCGTCCAGCGCCTGGCGCAGGGCCTTGTAGAGATCCGGCGACTCGTTCCGCAGCGTGTGCGCCACCTCGTGCCCCACGGTGTGCATGGGGCTCGCGGACGACTCGGCGTTAATGAGGACGTGCCCATCGTAGACGGCGCCGGCAATGTCGGCCATTCGGGTGTTGCTGGCCCGGAAGAAGGTCACCTTGCGCCCCAGGGCGCGGCCGATCTCGACGGCGGCGCGCTGCTCATCGGTCCTGGGGGCCACGGCCTCGAAATCGGCAAAGCGCAGGAGGGGGGACTGCTCTCTCAGGGCGCCTTCGAAGGACTTGACGGCGGCATGGGCTTCGGGGGTGATGCCCGCGCCCCGGTCGCCGCTGCGGATCTGCTCTGCTTCGGCGTCGGCCCTCGCCCGAGCTTGTCGCTGGTGCTCCTCGAAGGTGGCGCGCCTCCCTTCCGCCAGCGAGAACGGCACCTCGTCCGGCAGATCCAGCGTCTGCGACTGGGCATCCGCCAAGCTCCGCAGTCGGTCGTAGTCCTGCACCCGGAGAATCCCGGCGTCCACCGCCTGGCGCACGTCCGCCATGGCACCGTCGATCTCAGCCTTGGTCTCGGCCACGCGCAGGCGCTGCTGAAAAGCCTCCGGGGTCAGCTCCTCTGCTGCCGGGGCCTCCCGCTTCTCCGCGGCCTCCCGGGTGCTGTGCCGCTTGGTCAGGCCATCCTTCCGCACCACCTCGGCGAAGCTGTCGAAGTCGGTCACCCCGGCGGCCCGCAGGACGGCGGCTTCCTCCGGCACGGCCATCGCCTCTTCCATGATGGTCTCGAAGGGCACGCCGCCCTGATCGCGCAGGATGCGCTTGGTGCGCCGCTCGACCGGCTTCTCCAGGGTGCCCGTGGCGCTGCGGAGGCGCGCGACCTCGGACAGGCCGCCGTGGCGGCTCATGATGGAGCCGACCGTCAGGAAGGGCGCAGGGCGGGCCTGTGAGGGCGAAGGCGGGGCGATCTCCTCGGCTGGCGTCTCTGGACTCGCGGGGGCAGGCTGCTCTGCCGCGCCTGCCGCCGGGGCGGCCTCCCGCTTCAGCTCGGCCAGACTCCGGCGCACTGCATCAAAGTCGATAGCAGACAGGGCTTGGGGCGGAAGGGTGTAGGGCGATCCATTGGGGGGATCAGCCTCAAAAGGAACGCCGGCCCGCCCCAGGCGGTCATACAACGCCCTGCTTCGATTCGACAAGATGTGCTCGGCCTCGAAGCGCAGATCTGGATCTGACTCGACGGCGGCCTTAATGCCAGACAGCCACATCTCCGTGGCAATGCCGCGTCCCGCGACATCCTCCGGTTTGCCGGAGACGGTCATGTCGTTAGAGAGGACGCCGTCCTCGACGCCAAACCTCATCGAGATTCTGCTGCCCGATGCCGGATCGGTATAGGTGTAGTCCGCCCCATTGGGGGCCACAGTGCGCTTGGTGTTGTCCGCCACATGCCGCTGAAGGGTTCCCGCCTTCGCTGCGGCCGCGCCGGCCGCCGGGGCGGCCAGGGCAGGGGCTGCCGCCTGCTGCCGGGCCGCCGCTTCCCCCGCGGCCGCACTTGGCGGCGCCCCTGCCAACTCCTGGGCCACCTGACGCCGCTGGGCGATCAACTCAGGCGTCAGGCCCTCTCCCTTGACCGCCATGCGCCACACGCCCGGCTTGGGCCGGTAGCGGGCCTTGGCGCCCTTCAGGCGGGCCTGGTCCTCCGCCGGGCCCTTGCCGCCGTCCGGGTAGGACAGGTCGATGTAGGACGGGTGCTCGGCGAGGGTCGGCCGGGCCGGTGGTGCCGCTGGCTGGGCTTCCGCCTCCGGTGCGGCCTTCGGGCTGGGCTCGGCTTCGCGGGCCGCCACGGGCGCCACGGGGGCGGCCCGTCTCGGCTCTGGAAACATCTCCTCCCCACGGCCAGGAGTTGCTTCCGCCGCTGCCTCCCC
>JAHJYN010000105.1 GCA_018826885.1 Alphaproteobacteria bacterium
CCCTCGCGCCGGCGCATCGTCACCCCCTGCGGCCTGATGTTCGGCCGGGCCAACTATCTGGTCGCCGCCGACCGCGACAGCGGCCGCATCCAGACCTTCCGCCTCGACCGGATGAGCGCCATTACGGTCGAGGAGGGCACCGCTCGCCCGCCCGAGGGCTTCGACCTCCAGGCCTTCGCCTCCCGCTCCTTCGGCATCTATCAGGACGAGGTCGAAAACGTGGAGCTGCTGATCACGCCCGAGGGCGCGGACGAGGCCCGGGCCTGGCGCTGGCATCCCACCCAGACGCTCGAGGACCTGCCCGACGGATCGGTCCGGGTGCGCTTTACCGCCTCGGGCATGCGCGAGCTGGCCTGGCACCTGTTCACCTGGGGCCATCAGGTCCGCATCCTCGCCCCCGATCGCCTCAAGACCGCCATGGCCGAGGCGCTCGACGCCGCGCAGCAGGCCCTCAATCCGACCGAAGCATGACCAAAGCATAAGGTGACGCTGGAAACGGCCACGCTAGTTTGCCGCCGTTTCGGGAGGAGACCCAACATGCGTCTGCCGCTGCTGACTGCCACCCTTCTGGCGGCCCTGACCGCCGCCTGCGCACCGGCGCCCGCGCCGCTTCCGGTCGCGCCCATGCCGGAACAGGCCGCTGTGCCCCCGGCCGCCGAGGTCCTCGTCACCCGCGACGGCGACCACTGGACCGCCGACTATATCCTTGCCGAAGACGCCCCCGCCTGGGCCTTCATCCGCTCGTCCCTGACGAACGGCACCCGCCAGCCCTGGCGCCCTACCGACTGGGCGGTCGGGACCCCGGGCGTGGTGCTGGAGCGGGTCGGTGATTATGACGTGCTGCGAACCCTCGACGGCAGCCCCGTCCCGCGTCGTCTCCGCCTCACCCTCACCCCCCGCGATCACGACCTCGAGGCCGACTATCCCGTGCTGGCCTTCACCGACGGCTCCGTCGCCCTGTTCTCCGGCGCGTTCGACGTCTTTGCCCTGCCGTCGCTCGACCTCGCCCGCGACATGCCCGACGACCTCAATGAGGCGGGCATCCAGCTGACCAATGCACGCATCACCTGGCGCGACCGCGCGGGCCCGGTCCTGTCACAGGGCCAGCGCCTGCCCGAAGCCATCACCGAGGACGGCACCCTCTACATCCTGTTCGGCGAGGCGAAGATGGTCGAGGCCGAGCGCCTCGTGACCGTGGTCGATCCCGAACTGCCCCGCTGGGTCGCTGACCGGATCGAGGAGTTCGCGCCTCGCGTCGCCGACTATTACGCCACCCGCATCGGCCCCGGCCAGACCGACCGCCCGACCATCATGGCCAGCTGGCGCGGACCCACCCCCGGCCTGCAAAGCATGGGCGGCAGCGTCCTGCCCGGCCTGATCGTCATGACCTTCGAAGGCATCGGCAACCTCGAGCCCTCGCCCGAGGCCGACGCCCAGAACCGCTGGTTCATCGGCCATGAGAGTGCCCATTTCTGGCTGGGCCAGACCGTCCGCTACGAGCGCGCCCGCGACTCCTGGATCACCGAGGGTGGGGCCGACCTCATGGCCATCCGCGCGCTCAAGGCTCTCGAGCCGTCGTGGGACGACCGCCCCATGCTGCAGGAAGAGGTCGACGGCTGCGTCAAGCTGGCCACCCAACCCATCGCCACCGCCGCCTCACGCGGCGACCATCGCGCCTTCTATGCCTGCGGGGCCGTCTTCGCCCTGGTCGCCGAACGCGCCCAGTTCCGCGCCACCGGCGGCGACTGGTTCGACTTCCTCAAGCCCCTGATCGACGCCAACCGCGAGGACGGCATCCTCGCCCGCGCCGAATGGCTCGACCACCTCGACACCGTCTCGGGCGACCCGACGCTGCGCCCCGGCATCGAAACCCTCCTCGACACCGGCACCCCCGACCCCGCCGAGGCCATCGCCGCCCTCCTGCACGCCGCGGGTGTGCCGCACCGGGTCGAGGAGGGCAGGGTGGTTCTCGAGTAGGCAGCGGCCCGGGCTGTCCGCAATGAGTTGCGAAACTGCCAATGTTCCCCGAAGGTCCGCGAATGACCTTCCCCGCCAAACTCGCCTTCATCCAGCCGCTCTGGTTCCTGGTCGCGCTGGTCCCGGCCTTCGCCGTGCCCGTCGTAATGATCGACGCGAGCGTTGAAGTGCTGATGATCGGCGCGCTGATTTCGACTTGGGCGATTCTGCTCCCGCTCGGTTGGGCCTGTGGCATCTATGCGGCATCAAGGCACCTGGCGGCCAACGGCAGCGCCGGCCGGACATGGATTTTCTATGTGGCGGGCATTGGGGTGCTGATCCTCCCACCCGTGATCATCGCCAGCGACGCGATGGGCAGCATTGGCGCGGTGCCCGCAGCTGTGGCCGGATACCTCGGCTTCGCGGTTGTCGGCAGCTATTTCGTATGTTTGTGGCTGGGCTCCGCCGCCCTCGTTGCCTTCGAGGAAGGCGAGCCAAAGCCGCCCTTCCACAAGGTCGCGGGCACCTTCTTCCTGATGGTCTACTGGGTCATCGGCGTCTGGGTGATGCAGGGCCGCCTGAAAGCCTTGCGGCACAAGCTTGAGGCTGCACCGGTATAGCGAGCCTGCGCCCCTTGTCATCCCGGACGCCCCGCAGGGGCGATCCGGGACGTCGGACGCTCACCTCATCCCTCCCGGAAATCGCCTCTGCGATTATCCGGGAGACGGTCTCGCCCGATCTGCCCGTCTCCCGGACAGACGTTCCGTCTTCCGGGAGGCCCATAACCACAGCAGTACCGCCCCGGACAATCGCTGGCGCGATTTCCGGGATGACAAGCCGAAGCCTTCACCCACACCGCC
>JAHJYN010000106.1 GCA_018826885.1 Alphaproteobacteria bacterium
AGGGCGATCTTGGCGCGAGCCATGGGCAGTCTCCAGTCAGCGATGGGGAGGTAAAAAGTCTGGGCGGCGGTCTAGACCCGGGCGCACCGCACTGCAAGGCTGAGGCATGACCGCCTTTGTCGCCGACCCGGCCTTTGATGCCGGCTCCCTCGCCGTCACCGACTGGCCGCTGTGTCAGGTGCGGCTGCAGAACGATGCGCGCTTTCCCTGGCTGATCCTGATCCCGCGCGTGTCCGGTCTGGTCGAGATCGAGGACCTGACGCCCGACGACCGGACCCGGTTTCTGGACGAGGGGCTGCGGGCCGGGGCGCTGGTCCGGCAGATGGGCGCGGCGCTGGAGCGGCCGGTCGACAAGCTGAATATGGCGGCGCTCGGCAATGTCACGGCCCAGCTGCACCTGCATGTCATCGGGCGCAGGCGGGATGATCCGGTCTGGCCGGATCCGGTCTGGGGACGCGGCACCGTCCGCCCATGGTCTGACGCCGGGCGCGAGACCCTGATGGCCATGATCCGCGCGGCCTAGTCGGGTTTCGGGACCAGGCTGACCCTCAGGCGGCGGCGCTCGCCCTGAAGCGTGCCCGACCAGCCGCGACCCACGCGTTCCAGCTCCAGACGTCCCCCTTCGGCCGGACCCTCGCCGATCAGCAGCAGGCTGACGGTATCGCCGTCCCGGCTTCCGGACGTCAGGGTGCCCGCCGCCGGTGTGGTGCGAGACATCCACGCCCCCTCGATGGCCTCGCCCGGGCCGAAATCGACCAGCACGATCGACATCAGAACCCCGCCTTCCGGATCGACCAGCTGCCAGGCCCCGTCCATCGGGCCCATGCGCTGATCCATACGCATCTCGGCCGAGATCACGCCCTGATCATAGGCCAGGGCGGCATCGGTGGGTCCGGCCTCGAACTGACCTTCATAGGCATTGATCAGAACCACACCGCGGATCGGTCCGCGATAGGTACCGGTGCTGTTGTCGCCCTCGGCGGCGTCGTCGCCGAAACCCGCAGGTGGCTCGAACGGGCGGATGGCCGGGGCCTCGTACAGGGACTGGCTGGGTAGGGGCACCGGATCCTGCAGGCCGGACAGGGCGATCAGAAGGGCTGGAACGGTCGCAATCATGATCCGACCCTAACGCGCGACTGCGGCAGATGGCCACCCCGCCCATCCCGGTACTTCTCCCTGTCGTATACCGGCCTGTAACTTCGCCTGTGACACGGCGGTTCGTTGACAGGGGCTCTCACGGCTCTCTAAAGCCTTGACCGTTCCCGTCCGTTGATTTGTCCCGGGTTTTTTGAGAACCATTCGCATGTCGGAACCCCTTTCGGGCAGCCCCGCCGATCAGGCCGGACCGCCCCGGTTTTATACCCCCCAGCCGAACGGACGCGTCCGTCCGACCTCGCCTCACCTGCAGATCTGGCGCTGGCATGTGACCATGCTGGGGTCGATCCTGCACCGCATCACCGGCTCGGGTCTGGCTGGCGGCGTCGTGCTGGTGGCCCTGTGGCTGGGCGCACTGGCCTTCGGGCCCGAGGCCTATGAGACCTTTGTCGGGCTGGCCGGCTCGCCGCTGGGACTGATCGTCTGGTTCGCCCTGTCGCTGGCCGGCTTCTATCATCTGGCCTCCGGCGTCCGCCACCTGATCTGGGACATGGGCGCGGGCCTGTCGCCCAAAGGCGCCTCGACCCTGACCACGATCACCCTGGTGTTCGCCGTCGTCGCCACCCTGGCCTTCTGGGGCTGGCTGTTCGCTTCCGGAAAGGTGACGCTGTGAGCGCGCACAGGTCTGTCTATCGCAAGAAGGTCAAGGTCGCCGAGCGCAAGGGCGCGGGCGGCTGGCTGGCCGAGCGGCTGTCGTCGCTGGTGCTGGTGCCCCTGACCCTGTGGGCCCTGTGGTCCGCCGCCATGATCGCCGGCACTGGCTATGAAGGCGCGCTCGACTGGTTCGTCCAGCCCTTGAACGCCTGGCTGCTGGCCGCCACCTGGCTGGTCACCCTGTGGCACATGAATATGGGCATTACGGTGATCGTCGAGGACTACATCCACAAGCGCTCGACCCTGGGCCTGCTGCTCGGCCTCAACACCCTGCTGTGCCTGTCTCTGGCCGTCATCGGCCTGCTGTTCATCACACGACTGGCGGTGGGCTCTGACCCGCTGCCGGCCGGCTTCGGAGTCTAGTCGTTTGGCCTCTTACGAATTCGTCGATCACGAATATGACGTCGTCGTCGTGGGCGCCGGGGGCTCGGGCCTGCGGGCGGCGCTGGGTGCAGCCCGCGAGGGGCTGAAGGTCGCCTGCGTCACCAAGGTCTTCCCGACCCGGTCGCACACGGTCGCGGCCCAGGGCGGCATCTCGGCCTCGCTCGGCAATATGGGCGAGGACTCGTGGAAATGGCACATGTACGACACCGTCAAGGGGTCGGACTGGCTGGGCGACCAGGACGCCATCGAATACCTCGTCCGCGAGGCCCCCAAGGCCGTCTATGAGCTGGAACACTGGGGCGTGCCCTTCTCGCGCACCGAGGAAGGCAAGATCTATCAGCGCGCCTTTGGCGGCATGACCAAGAACTATG
>JAHJYN010000107.1 GCA_018826885.1 Alphaproteobacteria bacterium
GACTTCATCGCCCTGGGATCGCAGGCGTCCTCGCCGTCGGACATGGCGGTGTTCCGCTTCCTGAAGGCGCTGGCCGATCTGGACAAACCGCTGGTCGCGGCGGTCAAGGGCCGGGCGGTCGGCATCGGGACCACCCTGCTGCTGCACTGTGACATGGTGGTGGTGGCCGAGGATGCCCTGTTGTCGGTGCCCTTCATCAATCTGGCGTTGGCCCCCGAGGCCGCGTCCAGCTTGTTGCTGCCCCGGGTGATCGGCCATCAGAGGGCCTTTGAGATGTTTGCGCTGGGCCAGCCGGTCGATGGACGCACGGCCCTCGCCTGGGGGCTGGCCAACCGTGCCGTTGCTGCCGATGCCGTAGACGAGACCGCTGCCGATCTGGCGCGCCAGCTGGCCACCCGTGCGCCCAACTCGATCCGCAAGACCAAGGCCCTGATGCGGGACGCCGAGGACATGTGGTCGCTGATGCAGCGCGAGGGCGAGGCCTTCGGCAGCCAGATGAAGAGCCCCGAGGCCATGGAGGCCTTCATGGCCTTTACGCAAAAGCGCGCCCCGAACTTCGGCTGACACAAATCGGCGATTGCGTCACAGGCCCTTGGCCTGTAGCAGCGCGCGCCTATGGCCGAGCCCCGCACCCTGACCCCGGATGACGCGCCCCTTTCGGGGGCTGTGGTCGTGCGCGCCGAGCAGGTCGGAGACGGAGAGACCATTGACCGGATCGTGCTTGAGGCCTTTGGCCCCGGCCGGTTCGCCAAGACCGCCGAACGTCTGCGCGAGGGCGCCGGGACAGAGGCCGGCTTCGTCGCCTGTCTGGACGGGCGGGTGGTCGGCAGTGTGCGGCTGTGGCGGATCCGGGTGGGCGAGACGCCCTGCCTGTTTCTGGGACCCATCGCGGTGAAGCGGTCGGAGCGCAGCGAGGGGCTGGGCGCGGCGCTGGTGCAGGCCTGTATCGATCAGGCCCGGGCCGGGGGGGCGGCTGGCATATTGCTGGTCGGGGATGCGCCCTATTTCGGGCGGTTCGGCTTTGGCCGGATCGAGGGGGTCACCCTGCCGGGGCCGGTCGATCCGGCGCGACTGCTGTGGCTGCCGATAGGGCGCGATAGCGTCTCCGGTCGGGTGACGATCGGCTGAAGCGACTTTGCGACCGGCGTCGCAGGTCCTAAGTCTGGGGGATGACAGACAAGGACCCCACCCGCACGACCCCGAAGGGACTGGATGGACTGGCGCAGCTGGCCGCCGAACAGGGCGGGCGCGGCCTGCCCCCCGTGCATCTGTGGCATCCTGACCATTGCGGCGACATCGACATCGTCATCCAGGCCGATGGCCTCTGGATGCATGAGGGCACACCCATCGGGCGGCCCGAACTGACGCGGCTGTTCTCGACCGTGCTGAGAAAGGACCCCGACGGCTATCATCTGGTCACGCCGGTCGAGAAGCTGAAGATCACGGTTGAGGACCTGCCGTTCCGGGCGATCACCCTGAAGTCGGTCGAGGGGCAGCTGGTGTTCGACACCGATCAGGGCGACACGGTGATCGCCGGGGCGGAGCACCCGATTGTGGTCGAGACGGACCCGACGACCCAGGAACCCGCGCCGCGCCTGCACGTGCGGGCCGATCTGTGGGCGCGCATCAGCCGGTCGTTGTTCTATGAACTGGTCGAGCGGGCTGAACCGGTCGAGGGGCGGCTGTCGGTCCGGTCCGGCGAGGCGATCTTTGCGCTGGGGCCGGTCGGGGCGGGGGTGGAATGACCGACGCGACCCGGTTGAAAGCCCGTCTGGTGCGGGCTCTGGACCCCGCGGGCGGGGCTGTTGCCGGGGTCGCGGCGCGCTCCGACTTTGACCTCAACCCGGGGGCCGAGCGCCCGGCGCGCGAGCTGCGCCCGGCGGCGGTGCTGATCCTTGTGATCGCAGAGGGGGAGGGGCCCCGCGTGCTGATGACCCGGCGGTCCGACAGTCTGGCCAGCCACACGGGCCAGATCGCCTTTCCCGGCGGGCGGCTGGACGCCGGCGAGAGCGTGGTGGAGGCGGCGCTCCGCGAGGCGCGCGAGGAAGTCGCGCTGTCGGTAGAGGGTATCGAGGTTCTGGGGCTGGCCGACCGCTACGAAACCGGTACGGGCTTTCTGGTCACGCCGGTGGTCGCCTGGACGACGACCGCGCCCCGGACGGAGCCCAATCCGGCAGAGGTCGCCGAGGTCTTCGAGGTGCCGTGGGCCTTCCTGATGGACGCCGCCAATCACCGGCAGGACCACTATGAGCTGGAGGGGCAGCCCCGCCGTTATTTCTGGGCCATGCCCTATGGCGAGCGCTACATCTGGGGCGTGACGGCGGGCATTCTGCGGGCCCTGCACGACCGGCTGGACGCCGACGAAGACGAGGCGGCGGCATGACCGCGCCTTCGCTGGCTGATGCGTCCTGGTTGACGGCGCCCGCCACCCGCAAGGTCATGGCCGCGCTGGAAGCCGAAGGCGGGCCGGACGTGGCGCGCTTTGTCGGCGGTTGTGTGCGCAACAGCCTGATGGGCCGACCGGTCGATGACGTCGACATCGCCACGCGTCTGGATCCGCAGTCTGTGATGACGGCGGTGCAGTCGGCCGGGCTCAAGGCGGTGCCGACGGGGCTGGACCACGGGACGGTGACGGCGGTGGCCGACGGCCAGCCGTTTGAGATCACCACCCTGCGGCGCGATGTGAGCACCGACGGACGGCGCGCGACGGTCGCCTTCACCTCCGACTGGGCCGAGGATGCCGGGCGCCGGGATTTCCACATCAACGCCCTCTATGCCGATGGCGAGGGACGGGTGTTCGACCCGACCGGACAGGGGCTGGCGGACATCGCCGCCCGGCGCGTGGCCTTTGTCGGGGATGCCGGCCGCCGAATCCGCGAGGACCGGCTGCGGATCCTGCGCTTCTTCCGGTTTCAGGCCTGGTATGGGGCGGGAGATCCGGATGCGGACGGGCTGGCGGCCTGCGTCGAAGAGGCGGGCGGTCTCGGCGAGCTGTCAGCCGAGCGGGTGTCGAAGGAACTGCTGAAACTGTTGGCCGCCCCGGACCCCGTGCCGACGATCGAGGTCATGGCGCGATCCGGCATCCTCGCGCATCTGTTGCCTGAGGCGGGGGCGCTCGAAGCGTTCCGGGCCATGGCGGCGGTGACCGGTGACCCCTTGCTGCGCCTGTCCTCCCTGCTGCCGGGACAGGCGGAGGCTCTGGACGCTGCGGCGCGGGGGCTGCGCCTGTCCAATCGCGAGATGGCCCGCCTGCAGGCCCTGACCGGACCCGTTCTGGATCTGGATGCGCTGGAGGATCGGCAGGTGCGGGCGCTGGTCTATCGGGACGGCAAATCGGCGGTGAAGGACCGTCTGGTGCGGGCGCTGGCGCAGAAGCCGGGGCGGAGAGGCCGCTATGAGGCGCTCATCGAACTGGCCGAGGCGTGGCCGGTCCCCCGCCTGCCGGTGGGGGGTCGCGAGGTCGCGGCGCTGGGCGTGGCGCCGGGTCCGGAAACGGGGGCGCTGCTGAAGGCGTTTGAGGCCGACTGGATGGCCGATGACTTCCCGGAAACGGGCCATGTCGAGCGGCTGAAGGCCTTGAAGGATCAGCGCGGGGCCTGAGGCCGGGCCCGGGTGATGCGGGTCACGACGGGGTAGTGATCTGACCCGGTCCGCTTGCCGATCCGGCGCGAGAGGAAGACCAGTTCATCCGACCGCCACTGGTGGTCGATGCCGATCCCCAGCCAGGACGGCAGTTCGGTGGGCCAGGTGCCGGGCCATGCGCCGGCGGGGGTCAGACCCGTCTGTTCCTTGATCTGGCGCCCGATGCGGGCGCTGGAGACGGTGTTGAAGTCCCCTGCGACGAGGATGGGATCGGTCACCCCCTCGAGACGACCGGCCAGCAACTCGGCGTGGATGATCTGGCCCCACTGGTACTGGAAGGGCCAGGGCCGGGTCATGTGCACACCGACCAGGTGGAGCGGGCCCAGCGGCGTCTCGGCCCGGGCGTGCAGGGCTGACAGCTGATCGCGGGGCCGGTCGACCGCCGACAGGGGGTAGCGCGAGGCGATCAGGACACTGCCGCGGCTGCCGGGCGGCACGACTGTCTGGGACGACTGCCGATAGGGGTAGCCCTTGAGGAACCGGTCGCGGGCGGCGAAGGCGTCCGCCCCGAGCTCGATGAGGAGAATGATGTCTGGGTCGGCCTCCTCGATGCTGGCCGAGATGGCCTCGACGTCCGCGTTGTCGGCGTGAAGGTTGGCTGAGTAGACGGTGAGGACCGGCGCGGAGCGATCCGGCGAGCCCCGCGCGGGCTCTGCCTGCGGCAGGACAGCGATCACGCAGACCATCAGCCCCACGAGGGCGACGACCATCAAGGGCGGGCGCTTCAGGAAGGCGACCAGCACGGTGGCAACCAAGGCTCCGATCAGGGCCGGCGCAGTGAACTGGGCGAGGATGTCGACCCATCGGTGTCCGTTACCGCTGAAGTGCGCCAGCGCCGGGATCAGCCAGGGCCCGATGAGGACAAGGCACACCAGAGTCGGCCAGGCCGAAAGAAATATGGCACTGAGTCTTGCCAACATGATGAACGTCGGTCTCCGTGGGGCGTTGGGGGGAGCGGGCAGGAGGGCACCATGGTCAAATCGGTCGCCGACGTCGAGAACGTCTGGCTGAGTGTTGAGCGGATCAAGAAGATTTCCGACCGGGTGATCGGGATCGGACCCTTTGGCCTGGGGCTGGACGCGCTTCTGACTTGGATCCCGGGTCTGGGAACCATCTACACCGTCGGGGCCGGCGCCTGGCTGGTCATCCAGGGGGTTCGCGTGAAGGCCGGTGCGGGGACGCTGGCGCAGATGCTGGGCTATCTCACCTTCGACACGGTGACAGGCGTGGTGCCGTTCGCGGGCGACGCCATCGACGCCCTGTTTCCGGGACACCTGTTGGCGGCCAAGGCGCTGCAGAAGCACATTGAGACGACCCACTGGGTGGAGATGTCCGAGCGCGAGGCCCGGGATCAGGGGGTCCATGACACCCACCGCGAGGAGATGAGGCAGGACCGCAAGCTGAAGCGGGTCATCTATCTGGGCGACTGAGACCGGCTTTGCCGTCTGAAGGGATTGACGAAGCAGGGTCACCCCCGCCTATTGGCGCCCTTGGGGTCGGCAGGAGACCGGATGACAGCCGTATTCGATCGTGATGCCTTGTCCGAAGCGCTCGGACAGACCGGCCGGGGGGACCGTGCGGCGTTTCGCCGTGTGTATGAAGCGACCTCGGCGAAGCTGATGGGCGTGTGCCTGCGTATCTTGTCTGACCGGCAGCTGGCCGAGGACGTGATGCAGGAGATTTATCTGACCGTGTGGAACAAGGCCGCCAGTTTTGATCCCGGCCGCGCCAGCCCGATTACCTGGCTGGTGACGATCGCGCGCAACCGGTCGATCGACCGGCTGCGCTCGGGAGCCATTGCGCGCAACAGTGTGCCGGTGGATGCGGCCTACGACCTGGCCGACGGCGCGCCTTCGGCGCTGGAACACATTGAGCTGGCCGATGACGCGGGGCGTCTCGGCGTGTGCCTGGACGAGCTGGACGAAAAGGTCAGCCGCGTCATTCGCACGGCCTTCTTCGAGGGCGTGACCTATGAGGTGCTGGCCCAGCGCGAAGAGACGCCGCTCGGCACGATGAAGAGCTGGATCCGCAGGGGGCTGCTGAAACTGAGGAGCTGTCTGGAACAATGACCGCTTCAGACCACGAAGACCGCATCGCGCGGGCCGGCGAATACGCCCTGCGGGTTCTGAGCCCCGCCGAGGAGGCCGAGGCGCGTGCCGAGGCCGCGCGGGACCCCGCCTTTGGCGCCGAGGTCGACCGCTGGAACGACCAGCTGAGCCATATGGCGGACGGGATTGCCCCGGTGCAGCCATCGGCCAGCCTGTGGCCACGCATCCTCGCGGCGACGGGCGGGGCGGCGAACGACAATGCCGTCACCTTCTGGCGCCGCTGGGCCATCGGCTCGACCGGGCTGCTGGCCGCCAGTCTGGCCGCCGTCGCCATCATGATCGCCACGCCTGCGCCCGCGCCTGATCCGGACACCACGCCGGTCGCCGGAGCCATTACGCGGGTGGCGACACTGAAGCTGGACAACGGCGTCACGGCCCTGACCCTGGCCTATGACAGCGCCACGGGTGAGCTGTATCTGGCGCCGACACGCGAGATGGAAGGCGACACGCGGATCCCGCACCTTTGGCTGGTCCTGCCGGACGAAGGCGGGGTGCAACTGGTCGGGGCCATCGATGGCCACGACACCTCGCGGCACAATCTTGAAGGCGTGATCGTCGGTCAGGCGACGGAGGCCATTGCGGTCGCCGTGTCCATGGAGGAGCCGGGCCACACGCCCGACCCCGATCGCCCCGACGGGCCCGTGGTCGCCCAGGGCGAGTTCCAGCCGCTGTAGACTGCATCCGGTTCTGTCGGATGGCCGTAGATACAGCCGACGGCAGGCGGGCATGGCCTCCTTTGTTTGACTGTCGTCCAGCGGGGAGGCCCCCGTCCCTTCCATTGCCTCCCCGCTGTCCCGGGACGGCTTGATGTGCGCGTTGCGCTCTGAATCTCTCGCAGAAACAAGGCGCCGACCCGTTGGCGTAGCGATCTTCCCGACCGGATCGCCAGGGTGATCACACTGCTTCCGACGGTTTTTCGGGAGATTGGTGATGAGCGATACGAGCGCGCGGCTGGGCCTGCCCTATCTGGCGGCCGGGCAGATGCAGAAACATGTGACGCTGAACGAGGCCCTGACCCGGCTGGACGGTCTGGTGCAGTGTGGCGTTGCAAGCCGAAGCCAAGCGAGCCAGCCGGAGGCGCCCGCGAGCGGGGCCCTCTACATCCTGCCGGACGGGGCGGAAGGGCCGGCGTGGTCGCTGCATCCGGCCGGAAGTCTGATGCGGGCAGAGGGCGGTGGCTGGAGCCGGGTGACCGTTCCGACAGGGCTGATCGCCGTGATCACCGACACGGGCGAGATCATGGTCTGGCATGCCGCGGACTGGGCGCCGCTCGCGGACTTTGTCGGCGAACTCCAGAACCTTGAGCGACTCGGCATCGGCGCGACCGCGGATGCCGCCAATCCCTTTCTGGCCAAGCTGAACTCGGCGCTCTGGACGGCCCGCGAGACAGGTGACGGTGGCACGGGTGACCTGAGGCTGGTGCTGAACAAGGCCGGTCCGTCATCGGTGCTGTCGCTGATCCTGCAGAGCGGCTGGTCCGGGCGGGCCGAACTGGGGCTGATCGGCGAGGATGCCTTCGGGCTGAAGGTCAGCGCCGACGGCGCGACCTGGACCGAAGCACTCAAGGTCGATCCGGCGACGGGCCGCGTCAGCTTTCCGCTGGGCGCGACGCGACGCCAGGCCACGGTGGTCACCGAGGATGGGAGCTGGTCTCCGCCGGACTGGGCGCGCTGGGTCGAGGCGACGGTCGTGGGCGGCGGTGGTGGAGGAGGTGAGGGCGCCTCGGGCCCCACGGGCTCCGAACGCAAGGGCGGCGGTGGCGGCGGCGGTGGCGGAGTCAGCCAGGCGGTCTGGGCTGTCGACAGCCTGCCCGCCGCGCTGGACCTGACGGTGGGGGCGGGCGGTGCCCCCGGCGTGGACGGCGGCCTCACCCGCATCCTGTCGGACGGCGTGCAGCTGCTGGCGGCCGGGGGCGGACAGGGCGGTGCGGCCGGGACCGCAGGAGGCGAGACAGGCGCCGGAGGCGACGGCCTCGGGGCGAGCCTGACGGGCAGGGGCGGGGCAGGCGGTGGCCTGACCGCAGCCGATGCCGTGTCGGTGGCCGGCGGCGGGGGTGCGGGATGCGTCCTGCTGCGTCCGGCCGAGGGCGGTACGGGCGGAAGCGACGCCCCGGGAAGCGCCGGCGCATCGGTCAGCGCGTCGGTTCACGGTCCGGGCGGCGGTGGCGGCGGAGGGGGCGGTGCCGCGCTGACGGCCGGCCATGCAGGCGGTGCAGGGGGTCTTTATGGCGCAGGCGGCGGTGGCGGGGGGGGCGGCGTGACGGTGGGCGGCCCGGGCGGGTCCGGGGCCGACGGCCTGATCGTTCTGGTGGCGGTCGGATGACCCGGCGCGTGAACGCCCGGGTGCCGCAGGATCGGGACCTGCCCCTGCTGGATGCCGAGATGTGGGAGGCCCCGGCCCACCTGACGCTGGAAGACTGTCTGGACGAGATCGCCGCCGGGTGCGGTGGCCCGGAGCGAAGAGAAAGCGAGGACGAGCTTTGACGGACGCTGATCCCATGAAAACACACGATGTGTCGCTGGCCGAAGGGCGCTGGCTGTGGCGACGGCTGTTCGTCTTCCTGACCAGTCTGGCGCTGTGGGTCCTGGTGCACCGGGCGGTCGAGCGGGCGCCGGTTGCGGCAATGCCCGACATTGTCGAGCGGCTGCTGATGCTGATCGCCCTGATCACCCTGCTGTATCTGGTGGCGCCGACCGCCCAGCAGCTTGTGGCGCTGAGCGTGCGATTCCGGATCGGGGCGGGAGGCCGGCCATGAGCTTTCGCTTCTCCGCCCGGTCGCGCCGTGCGCTGGAGGGCGTGCATCCGGATCTGGTTGCCGTGGCCGAGGCGGCCCTGGCGCTTACGCCCGTTGACTTCCGGGTGACCGAGGGCCTGCGGTCTCCGGCGCGGCAGGCCGCGCTGGTCAAGGCGGGGGCCAGCCTGACGCTCAACTCGCGCCATCTGACCGGGCACGCGGTGGATGTCGCTGCGGTCATCGACGGACAGGTGCGCTGGGACTGGCCGCTGTATCCCCGTATCGCCGCCGCCTTCAAACAGGCCGCGCGCGAGCGGGGGGTGAAGATCGTCTGGGGCGGAGACTGGCCGCGCCTGCGCGACGGCCCGCATTTCGAGCTGGACCGGAAGGCCTATCCGGCATGAGGGGGCTGCGGTCATGGACGGGGCTGGCGATCGGCGTCGTTGCCGTCGGGCTGGCGCTTGCGGCGGCCCATGGGCTGGGCCTGAGGTGGGATCCCTTCGACCTGCAGGGGCGCAGGCTGGAAGTTGCCCGCTCGCAGGCCGCCCTGGCCGAGGCCGACGCCCGGCTCCGCCGGGCCGAGCGGGACGGCGACCGGATCGTCAGCCGCGAGACCGAAGCCATCCGTGAGTTCGAAATCGAGGTCGGGCGGGCAACTGCTGCGGCCATCCAGCAAGCAAGAGAGGCCGAGGATGCGGACGTTCCCCTGGCGCCCGATCGGGTGCGCCGCCTTGATGATCATGACCGCGAGCTGTGCCGGCATGCGCCCGCCCTCTGTGCCGGAGCCGGTGCGCCTGACCCTGCCGGGTGAGGCGGTGCGTCCGTGCCGCCTTGTGACGCTGGGTCCGTCGCCCACGCTTGCGGATCTCGAAACGGCCTATATGGCGCGCGGCGAGGCCCTGCTGGCCTGTGATGCAGCCCGGCGACTGGCGGTCGCGACCCTGATGGCCGAGCGGGCGGCACAGGCCGTGGCCGAAGGCTCGAACCGGCAAAAATTGCCGTGAGCCCGGCAGTTTCTGCCGTTTTTTGGTCGAGCCCGGCAGAAACTGCCGGGTCGGAGGCGTGGTTAAGGCAACCTAACGTATAAAATACAAGGGCTTGGGTTCTGGCCCAAAATCGCCGGGTTGGCGCTCGTCTTGCTTGTCAGTGAACCGAGCAAAATGCTCCCGGCAGCCAAAATGGCGTCGGACACCTTGAAACAAGGAATATCGGTATGCCGCTGAACAGCGTCAACACGAACACGGGCGCCATGATCGCCCTGCAGAACCTGCAATCCACCAACAACGAACTCTCCGTCGTCCAGTCGCGGATCAACACCGGCAAGAAGGTGTCGAACGCCAAGGACAACGGCGCCATCTGGGCCATCGCCCAGGGCCAGCGTTCGGAAATCGGTGCCCTGAACGCCGTCAAGGACAGCCTGCAACGCGGCCAATCGGCTGTGGACGTCGGCATCGCCGCCGGTGAATCGGTCTCCGAGCTGCTAATCCAGCTGAAGGAAAAGGCTCTAGCGGCCAGCGACACCTCGCTGACCACCTCGGCCCGCAAGGCCCTGAACGAAGACTTCAAGTCGATCCGTGACCAGATCACGACCGTCGTCACGAATGCCAAGTTCAACGGCGTCAACCTGCTGGACAACTCGACGGGCACCAACGGCTTCAAGGCCCTGTCGAACGCCACGGGATCGACCATCAAGGTGGCGGGTGAAAACCTGTCGCTGGGTGGCGCGAACGTGACCCTGGCCGCCACGGCGACCATCGGCACCTCGACCCTGGCCACCACGGCGCTGGGTGTGATCAACACCTCGATCGACAACGTCTCGTCGGCCCTGGCCCGCCTGGGCACGGGTTCCAACTCCCTCAGCACTCACCTGAAGTTCGTGAGCAAGCTGCAGGACAGCCTGGAAACCGGCGTCGGCAACCTGGTCGATGCCGACCTGGCCAAGGAAAGCGCCCGACTGCAAGCGCTGCAAACCAAGCAACAGCTGGGTGTGCAGGCTCTGTCGATCGCCAACTCCTCGACCTCCATCCTGCTCGGACTGTTCCGCTAAGGAGCGATC
>JAHJYN010000016.1 GCA_018826885.1 Alphaproteobacteria bacterium
CCTTCGCCCAGGCGATCTTCGTCAGCTCGCCGAGGGGGCGCAGCTCGGCGAACTGGGCCTCGTCATTGGCGTCGGCGATGGAGCCGGGGCGCAGGCCGTCGCCGAGGGAGAAGCTGACATCGTAGGCCCGCATGATGTCGCAGATGTCCTCGAAATGCTCGTAGAGGAAGGACTCGCGGTGATGCGACAGGCACCATTTGGCCATGATGGAGCCGCCGCGGCTGACGATGCCGGTGACGCGCTTGGCCGTCATCGGCACGAAGGGCAGGCGGACGCCGGCGTGGATGGTGAAATAGTCGACGCCCTGTTCGGCCTGTTCGATCAGGGTGTCGCGGAACACCTCCCAGGTCAGGTCCTCGGCGATCCCGTTGACCTTCTCCAGCGCCTGGTAGATGGGCACGGTGCCGATGGGGACGCTGGAGTTGCGGATGATCCAGTCGCGGATGTTGTGGATGTTCCTGCCCGTCGACAGGTCCATGACGTTGTCGGCGCCCCAGCGGGTGGCCCAGACCAGTTTGTCGACCTCGTCGTCGACCGAGCTCAGGACCGCCGAGTTTCCGATATTCGCGTTGATCTTCACCAGGAAGTTGCGGCCGATGATCATCGGCTCGACCTCGGGGTGGTTGATGTTGTGCGGGATGATGGCGCGGCCGCGGGCGATCTCCTGACGCACGAACTCGGGGGTGACGAAGTCGGGGATGGACGCGCCGAAGTCTTCCCCATCACGGATGCAGGGCTGCGTCTGTTCGCGGCGCAGGTTCTCGCGGATGGCGACGTATTCCATCTCGGGCGTGATGATGCCGGCCTTGGCGTATTCGTACTGGGTGACGGGGCGGCCGGGGACGCCCTTGAAGACCTTGTGGTGCGAGGTGTCGAAGCGGGGGGCGAGGTGGCGGCCGGAGGCGTGGCCGTTGTCCTCGGGCTTAACCTCACGCGGGTTGGCGACGGGGGCGATGTCGCCGCGATCCCGCTGCCAGCTGGATTTGACCAGCGGCAGGCCCCGCTTGATGTCGATGGTGACCGCCGGGTCGGTATAGGGGCCCGAGGAGTCATAGAGGGTCACCGGCGGCTCATTGGCGCTGGGGTGCACCGCCACCTCGCGGAAGGGGACGCGGATGTCGGGGTAGAGCTCGCCCTCGACGTAGACCTTGCGACTGCCCGCCCGCTCGCCGGTGGGAATCGTCCCCGTCTCCTTCATCACCTGATCCCGGGCTTCCTTGAGCGCCAGATCGGACGAGGGTTCGACGGGGGTGTCAGCGGGGACGTGGATGTTCATGGCAGCCTCAAGGTGTGAGGGCGCCGACGTCAGGCGTCCCCGCTTTCGCGGGGATGACAAAGCGCCAGCATGCGCAGGCGCAGCGTACTCATCCCTTCGCCGGCATGACCCGGATCAGGTTCGACGGGTCAGGACGCGGTCCTATCTCAGCCGCCTTGCGCGGCCCCCCGGAGAACGCGGGCACGATAGGCCGGATGGGCCGGCCGCGAAAGGGGTCAGGAAAACTCGGCCTCGAGGTCGGCGAGGCGGGCGGCCTGGTCCTCGGCGATCAGGGCGTCCAGCAGGGGGTCGAGGTCGCCCTCGAGGATCTGGGGCAGGCTGTGCAGGGTCAGGTTGATGCGATGGTCGCTGACCCGGCCCTGGGGGAAGTTGTAGGTGCGGATGCGCTCGGACCGGTCGCCGGAGCCGACCTGGGACTTGCGGCTGTCGGAGCGGGCCAGATCCTTGGCCTGACGCTGCTGGTCATACAGGCGGACGCGCAGGTTCTTCATGGCCTTGTCGCGGTTCACATGCTGGGACTTTTCCGAGCTGGTCACGACGATGCCGGTCGGCAGGTGGGTGATGCGCACGGCGGAATCGGTCTTGTTGACGTGCTGGCCGCCGGAGCCGGAGGCGCGGAAGGTGTCGATGCGGATGTCCTTGTCCTGGATGTCGATCTCGACGTCCTCGACCTCGGGCAGGACGGCGACGGTGGCGGCCGAGGTATGGATGCGGCCGCCGGCCTCGGTGACCGGCACGCGTTGCACGCGGTGGACGCCGGATTCGAACTTGAGCCGCCCGAACACCCCCTCGCCCGAGACGGTGGCGATGATTTCCTTGTAGCCGCCGGCCTCGCCCTCGGTGGCGGAGTCCAGCTCGACCTTCCAGCCGCGATCGGCGGCATAGCGCGAGTACATGCGAAACAGGTCGCCCGCGAACAGGGCGGCCTCGTCGCCGCCGGTGCCGGCGCGGACTTCCAGCACGGCCGAGGCCTGTTCATCGGCATCGCGGGGGGCCAGCAGCAGGGCCACCTCGCGCTCCATCTCGGGCAGGCTGTCCTTGAGGGTCTGCAACTCGTCGGCGGCCATCTCGGCCATTTCGGGATCGGAGGCCATGGCCTCGAGGTCGGCCATCTCGGCCCGGGTCTTTGCCAGCGCCATCACCGCGTCGGCGATGGGCTTCATCTCCGCATGCTCTTTCGACAGGCGCACGATCTCCTGACCGTCGGTGGCCGCGCCCATGCGCGCCTCGACCTGCTGGAAGCGGTCAATCACCTGATCGAGACGGGCCTGGGGAAGTCGCAAGGGAAGAGGTGTCCTGCCGTGAACGGAGGGCGCGGTTTAGCGCAGTCGCCCTAGCAGGGATAGGTCTGGATAAAGCTGTCGCGGGCTTCCAGCCGGTCGGTCAGGGCGACGAGGCGGGGATGGCCGGCGCGCCAGTCGATGTCCGGGTGGCGAAAGCCGGTCCAGGTGGTGGCGACGGCGGTGGCGATCACGCCGAGATCGAGCGCGTCATCGTCGGGCAGGGCCTGTTCCAGGGCGTCGAACGACCGGTTCATGTTGCGGGTCCAGCGGTCAATCCAGGTGGGCGAGCGTTCGGACTCGGGCCGGCGCAGTTCGAGCAGGCGTTTGACGCCCATTTCCAGCGCCCCATCGGCCAGGGTCTGGAGGCGGCGGACCCGCCAGCGCCCGGGACCCTCGGCCGGCAGCAGGCGGGGGCCGGTGGTTCCGTGCGCATCCAGCCACTCGCAGATGACCGGGCTGTCGGTCAGGGGCAGGCCGTCGTCAGCGATCAGGGCCGGCACCTGAACCAGCGGATTGGACGCCATCAGGCCGGGATCGTCGGCATAGGGATCGGCCACCACCTCCTCGATGCGGTCGGCCAAACCGCGCTCGCGCGCCACGATCCGGCACAGGCGGGCATATGGGGAGGGGGTGGAGATGTAGAGTTTCATGAGGGCGGATACTCGCGACGCGCGTGGATGACACTGAGGATTTCAATACATTCCGATTGCACGCGGTAAACGTAGAAATAGTTGGGATGGAACAGGGCTTCCCGCGTCCCGGCGACACGTCCCTCGCGATAGAGGTGTGGATAAACTGAAACCCGCTCGAGGCTCTGGGTCAGCAGAGCCTGGAGGGTGCGGGCTCCCTGCGGGCTTTGGTCACTGATGAAATCGAGGATAGTCCGCCAATCTTCTCCGGCCTCGGGCTGCCAGATGAGCGGAAGCATCAGCCCGCTCGCTTGGCCTTGGCGTCCAGCATGGCCTGAATTTCGGCCATGACCTGATCGTGGGGGATGCCGGGCCCGGGGCTCTTCAGGGCCTTCTGAACCTTGGCGCGGACCCAAGCGTCATGGGCCTCGGCCTCTTCGGTCGTGGCGAATTCGCTGACGATAGGATCGAGTTTGGCCATGCCGGAAGAATGCGCCTTCGCCGATGAGGCTGCAACAGGTTTCTACTCTGCAGCGACGTCGGGTGTAGATTCAACCGCTCGTGCGGCGTCCAGCTCGGCGGCCTTGGCTTCGACGCGGGCGACGATTTCGTCGATCATGCCCTCATTGGCCTGTTTGTGGGCGATCTTGCCGTTCAGATAGACCATGCCGGCGCCCTTGCCGCCGCCGGTGAAGCCGACGTCGGTGTAGAGGGCTTCGCCCGGGCCGTTGACCACACAGCCGATGATCGACAGCGACATGGGGGTGGTGATGTGGGCCAGTTTTTCCTCGAGGATGCCGACGGTCTCGATGACGTTGAAGCCCTGACGGGCGCAGGACGGGCAGGCGATGATGTTGACGCCCCGGTGGCGCAGGCCCAGCGACTTGAGGATGTCGAAGCCGACCTTTATCTCCTCGACCGGATCGGCGGCGAGGCTGACGCGGATGGTGTCGCCGATGCCCGACCACAGCATGTTACCCAGGCCGATGGACGACTTGATCGTGCCCGAGCGCAGGGGGCCCGCCTCGGTGACGCCGAGGTGCAGCGGGCAGTCGATGGCGTCGGCCAGCTGCTGATAGGCGGCGACGGTCAGGAAGGGGTCGGAGGCCTTTACCGAAATCTTGAACTCGTGAAAGTCGTGGTCCTGCAGGATGCGGGCGTGGTTGAGGGCGCTCTCGACCATGGCCTCGGGGCAGGGCTCGCCGTACTTTTCCAGCAGCTCTCTTTCCAGTGAGCCGGCGTTGACGCCGATCCGCATGGAACAGCCGTGGTCGCGGGCGGCCTGAACCACCTCGCGCACGCGGTCGGGCGAGCCGATATTGCCGGGATTGATGCGCAGACAGGCGGCGCCCGCCTGGGCCGCCTCGATGCCGCGCTTGTAGTGGAAATGGATGTCGGCCACGAGCGGCACCCGGGCCTCGCGCGCGATCTGGCGAAAGGCGGCGGTCGAGTCCTCGTCGGGGCAGGACACCCGGACGATGTCGGCGCCGGCCTCCTCCAGCTGACGGATCTGGTCGATCGTGGCGGCCGCGTCCGAGGTCGGGGTGTTGGTCATCGACTGGACGGTGATCGGCGCGCCGCCGCCCACGGGGACATTGCCGACCATGATCTGGCGGCTGGGGCGGCGCTCGATATGGCGCCAGGGGCGGACGTGGGAGAGCTCGGACATGGCGAGGTTCAGATAGTCCTTATCGACGCCGATTGCCACGGCGCACGATGTCGCCGATGCGCCGGGCGTCAGCCGCCCGTCGCCACGGCCTGGGCGGCGCGGACTGCGGCTTCGGTGCGGCGGGTCAGCGCCTCACTGGCCTGACGGGCGAGGGTCTCGGCGCGGCGATTGAGCTGGGACAGGGGTGTCAGGGCCTGTTCCAGACGGCCGCCGTGCTCGCCGTTCAGATAGACATCGAAGGCCGAGGGATCGGCGACGTCGATAACGGCCTGGACCCCGACCGGGGCGCGCCAGGCTTCACCGGCGGCCAGCTGACGGGCGAACAGGACGCGACCGTCGGACATGCGGACCACCAGAATGGTGGCCTTGCGCGCCTGGATGACGACCTGGGAGGCGGTGGCGGCGGCGCCATAGACGGCGCCGCGGGGGTTGAAGGCCTTTTGCACCGGCGCGGTCTCGGCATCGGCGGCGGCAGCAGCCTCGGTGTCGGCGGCGGTCAGGCCGGTCAACTCGGTCTCGAGCCCCCGGGTGACATAGAGGGCGGGCACGGTCTGGTCGGGGGGCGCGGGCTGGGGCAGGTCGAGGGCGACGGTCCCGGGCGTCGAGCCGACTGACCAGCTTTCGGGCACGGCGACCAGATCCGACGGCTGGGTCGGCGACATCAGGCTGACGCGCTGGAAGACGTTCCAGCCGAGGACGGCGAGGCCGATGATGGCCAGCACACCGATGATGCGCGGCGAATAGCGGCGGACTTCCTCGAAGGCGATGCCGACCGGGGCCTGCAGGGGGACGGAAGGGTCGGGCACGTCGCGCTTGAACCGCTCGACCGCCAGCTGCTCGTCGACGCCCAGGGCGCCGGCATAGGCGCGGACATAGCCGATCGAGAAGACCCGCGAGGGCAGGATGGAGGTGTCGTTCTGTTCGAGGGCGCGCAGATAGCGGACGTGGACGCGGGTGATGGCCGACATGTCTTCGAGCGAGCGGTTGGACGCCTTGCGCGCGGCGCGGAGCCCGTCGCCCAGAGTCGCGGCATCCGTGATGGGGGGGACAGGGTCCCTCCAATCGGGATGTGCCCGAAACTCGTCGGGGATGTTCCCCGTATCCAGTGCCATGAGGCCCGACCCAACTATCGGCATCGATGATGCCGCACTCAACCACGACGCAGTGCCTAACAAGCCCGGGTGAAGGTTCTCGCCTCCCCCCGAAGGACTTCTGCGATCCTCTTGTGGATAACCCATCGTGGCCCCTCGATCAACGTCCCGTTAAGCATCCGGGCCGTTTCAGGACGGGACGCTCAGAGCACGACGTTCAACTTCCGGGCCAGCGACTCGATCTCGTTGCGGATCGAGCCGGCGGACAGGCCCAGAAGACTGGTCATGGCGCGCTGGGCCTGGCCGAGGTCGGTCGATAGACACATGCGCTTGACCGGTCCGACCCCGGCAGCGGGGGCCGATAGCCGGGTGTAGCCGAGGGTCAGCAGGGCGAAGGCCTCGAGCGGGCGACCGGCCAGTTCTCCGCACACGGACACGGGCGTTCCGGTCTCGGCGCATTTCTTCTGGATCTCGGCCAGGGCGCGGAGTGCCGGGGGCGACAGGGGGTCGTAGCGATCCGAGACCAGCGGATTGGTCCGGTCGGCGGCGAACATATATTGCAACAGGTCATTGGTGCCGACCGAGACGAAATCGGTCAGGGGCAGCAGCGCATCCAGATGCCAGAGCAGGGACGGGCATTCGATCATGGCCCCGACCCGCAGCAGGCTGGGCAGGCTGCGGCCGCGACGGCGGGCCCAGGCGCACTCGACATCGACCAGTTCGCGGGCGGCGCGGAACTCGTCGACCGTGGCGATCATGGGAAACATGACGCGCAGTTCGCGGCCCTCGGCGGCCGACAGCAGGGCGCGCAGCTGCAGCCGCAACAGGCCGGGCCGGTCGAGGCCGAGACGGATGGCGCGGCGCCCCAGTGCGGGGTTCTCCTCGCGCTCGGCCTCGAGATAGGGCAGCACCTTGTCGCCGCCGATGTCGAGGGTGCGGAAGGTGACGGGCCGGTCGCCGGCGGTGTCCAGCACCTTGCGATAGAGATTGGTCTGGGCGTCCAGCCGCGGCAGTTCCTCGGACACCATGAACTGGAATTCGGTGCGGAACAGGCCGATGCCCTCGGCGCCGGTCTGGTCCAGATTGTCGAGATCGACGGCGAGCCCGGCATTGGTCAGCAGCTGGATGCGCTTGCCGTCGAGGGTGATGGCCGGGGTGTCGCGCAGCCGCGCGAACTCGGCCTGGCGCCTGCTGCGCAGGTCGAGGCGGGCCTGGACGGCCTCCAGCACATCGGGGCGGGGGCGAAGGTAGGCCTCGCCCGTCTCGCCGTCGGCGATGACCGGATCGCCCTCGCTGAGACGGTCGCGGAGGCCGGCCATGCGTCCCACACAGGGAATCTGCAGGGCGCGGGCGACGATGGCGGCGTGGCTGGCGGCCGAGCCTTCCTCCAGCAGCAGGCCCTTCAGCCGCTCGCGCGGATATTCCAGCAGGTCGGCGGGCCCAAGGTTGCGAGCGACGAGGATGGTGTCCTCGGGCAGGTCGCGTTCGCCCGGGCGGTCGCCGGCGAGGACGCGCAGCAGGCGGTTGGCCAGATCCTCGAGGTCGTGCAGCCGCTCGCGGATATAGGGGTCACGGGCCTTGGCAAAGCGGGCGCGGTGTTCGTTGCGGACCCGGTCGACAGCGGCCTCGGCGGTCAGACCCGAGCGGACGGCCTCTTCCAGCGAGCGGTTCCAGCCCCGGTCGACGGCG
>JAHJYN010000108.1 GCA_018826885.1 Alphaproteobacteria bacterium
ACTGTCTGGACCGCCGAGGACGGCAAGAAGACCGTCGCCTATCCCGACACCGTGGTCGGCACCGACAGCCACACGACGATGATCAACGGCCTGTCGGTTCTGGGCTGGGGCGTGGGCGGTATCGAAGCCGAGGCCGCCATGCTGGGCCAGCCCATCCCTATGCTGATCCCGGAAGTGGTCGGCTTCAAGCTGACCGGTCGCCTGCCCGAAGGGGCCACGGCCACCGATCTGGTGCTGACCGTCACCCAGATGCTGCGCAAGCGCGGCGTGGTCGGCAAGTTCGTCGAATTCTTCGGCCCGGGCGTCAACGTCCTGACCATCGAGGACCAGGCGACCATCGCCAATATGGCGCCGGAGTACGGTGCGACCTGCGGCTTCTTCCCCGTGTCGCAAGCCACCCTCGACTATCTGACGGCCACCGGCCGCGACAAGGCGCGTGTCGCCCTGGTCAAGGCCTATGCGGAGGCGCAAGGGCTCTGGATCGACGAAAGCTCCGAGGACCCGGTGTTCACCGACGTTCTGGAACTGGACATGGCCGAGGTCGTGCCGTCGCTGGCCGGACCGAAGCGTCCGCAGGACCGGGTCGAGCTGACCAATGCCGCCCCGGCCTTCCACACCGCTCTGGGCGAGGTGTTCAGCCGCGAGACCGACGCGCCGCGCGTGGCCGTCGAGGGTGAAAAATTCGACCTCGGCGACGGCGATGTGGTGATCGCCGCCATCACCTCCTGCACCAACACGTCCAACCCGTCGGTGCTGATCGCCGCCGGTCTGGTGGCGCGCAAGGCCCGCAAGCTGGGCCTGTCGGTCAAGCCCTGGGTCAAGACCTCGCTGGCGCCCGGCTCGCAGGTGGTCACCGACTATCTGACGGCCGCCGGCCTGCAGGACGACCTGAACGCCATGGGCTTCAACCTGGTCGGCTATGGCTGCACCACCTGTATCGGTAACTCGGGCCCGCTGGACCCGGCGATCTCGAAGGCCATCAATGACAATGGTCTGGTCGCCACCTCGGTCCTGTCGGGCAACCGCAATTTCGAGGGCCGGGTGAACCCTGATGTGCAGGCCAACTATCTGGCCAGCCCGCCGCTGGTCGTGGCCTATGCCCTTGCCGGCTCGATGCGCATCGACATTACCTCCGAGCCCATCGGCAAGGACAAGAAGGGCAAGGATGTTTTCCTGAAGGACGTCTGGCCGACCAATCAGGAAATTGCCGACATCCAGAAGAAGTCGGTCACCCCGGCCATGTTCGCCAAACGCTATGCCGACGTCTTCAAGGGCGACAAGCACTGGCAGGGCATCGAGACGGCCGGTGGCCAGACCTATGCCTGGGACGACACCTCCACCTATGTGCAGAACCCGCCCTATTTCGACGGCATGACGATGGAGCCGGCGGCGGTCACGGATGTGGTCGAAGCCCGCATCCTCGGGATCTTTGGCGACTCGATCACCACCGACCACATCAGCCCGGCCGGCTCGATCAAGAAGAGCTCGCCCGCCGGCGTCTATCTGACCGATCACGGCGTCGATGCCCTGGACTTCAACTCGTACGGCGCCCGTCGCGGCAACCACGAGGTGATGATGCGCGGCACTTTTGCCAACATCCGCATCCGCAACAAGATCACGCCGGAGATCGAGGGCGGGGTGACCAAACACTTCCCGTCGGGCGACACCATGTCGATCTATGACGCGGCCATGCGCTATCAGTCCGAGGGCCGCCCACTGGTGGTGTTCGCCGGCAAGGAATACGGCACCGGGTCATCGCGTGACTGGGCAGCCAAGGGCACGCGTCTGCTGGGCGTTCGCGCCGTCATCGCCGAAAGCTATGAGCGCATCCACCGCTCCAACCTGATCGGCATGGGCGTGGTGCCCCTGCAGTTCAAACAGGACGGCTGGACCCGTCTGGGCCTGACCGGCGAGGAGATCGTCACCATTCGCGGCCTGTCGGACGCCAATGTCGGCAAGCTGAAGCCGCGTCAGGACCTGTGGGTCGAGCTGTTCCGCGCCGCCGACGGCAAGATGGCCCGCTTCCCGGTCCGCTGCCGCATCGATAATGCGACCGAGCTCGACTACTTCAAGGCCGGCGGCGTCATGCCCTACGTCCTGCGAAATCTCGCTCGCGACTGATCGCTCTCGACACATGTTGAGGGAATGAGGGGGTGCGGTCTGCCGCGCCCCCTTTTTCACGCAGCGAACCCCGCTAGGGTGTCCTGATCGGGAGGTGCACCACATGCAGGCAATCATTCGCGGGTTCAGAAAGCTGTTCCAGTTCGACGGTCGGGATAGCCCGTCGCAGTTCTGGCCCTATGCCGGCCTCGTCCTCATCGTGAGTTTCGCCCTGATGGGGACAGGCGTGGCGCTGGCCATGCAGCCGGTCTTTGAGGAGGCCGCCCGTGTGGCGCAGGAGAACCCCGAGTCCGTCAGGATTGAGCGCTCCCCGACCAGCTATTCGGTCCAGATCAGCCCCGACTCCGGGTTCATGCCTGACTTTTCCGCCTTCTTCCTGACGCTAGGGACCGGGGTCGCCTTTGTCGTGACGCTGCTGGCGGCGGCGGTCAGCCGCAGGCTCCACGATCGCGGCCTCACGGGCGTCATTGGCCTCATCCCGCTGATCTTCCTGACCGCAGGGTTGTTTGGCATGCAGCGGCTGATGGCGTCGTTTGATTCGCCCGACTTCGATGAGGGCCTGTTCCTGCTGCTGTTCGCCAACAATGTGCTGTACCTGGCCTCGCTGGCCGGGCTGATCATTCTGCTGATCCTGCCGGGCCAGCCAAAGGCAAATCGCTACGGCCCTGCCGGGGCAGGCTAGCCTGGCGTCGCATTGTGCGGACCCGGGCGGCGGGGGTTGCGGGAGAAGGCGGCGTCGCACAGGGCGCGACCAAAGGCCTCGGCGACGATCATCTGGCGGTCGCCGAAGATGCCCGCCACACGCCCACCGGCATCGACCTCGACGTCCAGCGGATAGCGGCCGACCACCGTGCCCGAGCGCGGGTCGACCAGTTCGGCAATGCCACGCGCCCGATGCCGGCCCTCGCCCCGCACAGCCATGGTCAGCCGTCCCTCGCGGTCCAGATCCTCGATGTGCAGACGCAGGTCGAGCGGCCAGGTACCATAGGCGCAGGTGCGCATCTCCTCGCCGACCTCCTCGATGAAGGTGTCGCCGACGTCGTCCTCGGCCTGCAACCAGCCGGTGGACAGGGTGATGGTCCCGATCGAGGCGGTCTCGGCCAGACCGGGCGGCAGGTCGAGCGGGGGGCCTCCCTCGACAACCGGGGCACAGGCGGCGGTGGCGGAAAGAGCCAGCAGGGCAGTGGCGACGAGCAGGGGGCGTGTCATGTCAGGGATCGGGGTTATGTGGACGACCTGATCCGCGTCATGCGCCGACTTTTCGACGATCCCTAGTGTATTTTCCGCAATGAAGGAGGCCGCCGGGTCGTGGCCGGCGGCGCCCTGCCGGTCACCTCTCAGCGCGTTTCGCAGACGGTCCGGCTGAAGAAGTAGCGGTCCTCATCGTAGGCCCGCTGGTACGAGATCATCCGCCCGAACCGGTCCCCCAGGGCCTGGCTGCAGAGAGCGGTGGCGCGGCCGGGATTGTTGTTGAAATTGTCGCTGGATGTCGGCCAGATCTCGCCAGCGGCCTCGGCGGTAGCCGCATCATATTCGAGTATGACGAGCTGACGCATCGCGGCTTGCTCCACCGCATCGAGCCTGAGCATGATGGTGCTATGGGCCTGGCTGGAGGGATCGACCTCGGGCGCGAGGAGTCCGGGTTGCGGAGCAGGCCGGGCGGTCGGTGCCCGAACCTGGGCAAGAGCCGGCGCGCTCGCGGCGAACGCCAGCAGACCTCCAGAGACGAGTGCGAGAACAAGAAAACGGGACATGATGACCTCCTGCAGACGGGGGACCGCCGCGACGGCCCCTGTTCGGTGGACAGGCCAGCCCTGCATCAGCGGGACCGCAGCAGCGTGTTACCATGTGAACCCCCGCTGACCAAACATCGATACCCGAAACGGCGGTCGGGGTCAGTCCAGTTTCAGGGCCTCGGCCAGCAGACGGGCTTCGGCGGCGCGGCTGGAGCCGGTCCTCCAGGCAACCACAATCTCGCGGCGGGGGGCATCGGCGCTGATCTGGCGCACGACGACGCCGGGGTCGTCGGCGAGGCCGGCACGGACGGCCATCTCGGGCAGGAAGCTGACCCCCAGCCCCGAGGACACCATCTGCACCAGGGTATGCAGCGACGTTGCGGCAAAGACGTCCTCACCGCGCGGCGCCTCGATATCGAACGCCGCAAGGGCCTGATCGCGCAGGCAATGGCCGTCTTCCAGCAGGATCAGGTCGTCGGCGCTGAGCGAGCCCGGCGGGATCGGCCCTGTACCGGCCAGCCGGTGACCGAGCGGGGCGGCGGCGAGGATCTCGTCGTCGCCGATGCGCGCGTGGTCGATGCCGGGGGCATTGTACGGCAGGGCGATGACGGCGGCGTCCAGCTGCCCGGCTTTCAGACCGGCGACCAGCCGCGGCGTCAGGTCCTCGCGGATGAACAGGCGCAGGGCCGGATAGGCGATCTTCAACCCCGGCAGTTTGGCCGGCAGCAGGAAGGGCGCGACGGTCGGGATCACGCCGAGGCGGAACCGGCCGGACAAGGGCTTGCCCGCATTGCGCGCGGCTTCCACCAGATCCTCGGTGCGCGCCAGAACATCCTCGGCCCGGCGCACAGCCTCGGCGCCGACAGCGGTCAGCTGGACCCGACCCCGGGTGCGTTCAACCACGGCCGCGCCCAGAATCCGCTCCAGCTCCTGCACACCCGAGCTCAGCGCCGGCTGGCTGACATGGGCAGCCTCGGCGGCCCGGCTGAACGAGCCATGCTCGGCGAGCAGTTTCAGATATTGCAGCTGACGCAGAGTAGGCAGCATGCGGAACACTCCGGGCGAACGGGGCCGTCAGTATACGCCTTCGCATAAGCGAAATCTATTCGCAGATGCGAAAGGATTGATTTGACTTCCGCGAGCCGAGCCCCCAAGTCCCGGCCGTGCGGTCGGCTCCCCCCGGCCCTTCGAAATCATTCATTCCAGACCAAGGAGAGTCCCATGCTCGGCGTCGGACAAAAACTGCCTGACTTCAAGATCATCGGCGTGAAGCCCGGCTTCAACAGCCACGAAGAGAACGGCGTCTCGGCCTTTGAGCCGGTCACCGAGACCAGCTTCGAAGGCAAGTGGAAGGTCATCTTCTTCTATCCGAAGGACTTCACCTTCGTCTGCCCGACCGAAATCGCCGAATTCGCCTCGCTGGCCCGCGATTTCGAGGACCGCGACACCGTCGTGCTCGGCGGCTCGACCGACAATGAGTTCGTCAAGCTGGCCTGGCGCCGTGACCACGCCGACCTGAACAAGCTGCCGATCTGGCAGTTTGCCGACAACGGCGGCAAGTTCGCCCGCGAGCTGGGCATTCTGAACGAGGAAGAAGGCGTCGCCCTGCGCGCCACCTTCGTCGTCGATCCGCACAATGTCGTCCAGCACGTCTATGTTACGAACCTGAACGTGGGACGCGCCCCGGCCGACACCCTGCGCGTCGTCGACGCCCTGCAGACCGACGAACTGTGCGCCTGCAACCGCCCGGTGGGCGGCGAGACCCTGGCGGCCTGAGTCGTCACCCCGTGACGGGTAGACAGGAGGCGGGCCGCTGCCCGCCTCCTCGTCCCCTCCGGACCTTCTTCGAAATTCCCGAACTCCAGCCCAAGGACTTCCCATGTCCCTCGACGCCTTGCGCGACCTGATCCCGGCCTATGCCAAGGACATCTCGCTGAACCTCAGCTCGCTGGCTAGCGAGACGGTGCTGACCGACCAGCAGAAATGGGGCTGTTTCCTCGCCTCGGCCCACGCCGTGGCGACCGTGCCCGTAGTCCGCGCGATCGAGGCGGCGGCGGCCGACAAGCTGTCGCCCGAGGCCCTGAATGCGGCCCGCGCAGCGGCCGCCATCATGGGCATGAACAACATCTACTACCGTTCCCTGCACCTGATGAAGAACAAGGAATACGGGACCCTGCCGGCGCGCCTGCGCATGAACGTCATCGCCAATCCGGGCGTCGACAAGATGGACTTCGAGCTGTGGTGCACAGCGGTGTCGGCCATCAATGGCTGCGGCGCCTGTATCGATGCCCATGAGGCGCCCCTGCGCCAGCACGGCTTTACCGCACCCCAGGTTCAGGCCGCCCTGCGCATCGGCGCCGTGGTGCACGCCGCCAGCCGCGTGGTGGCTTCGGCCGAGGCGCTGAACGCCTGATCAGAGAGCGGCGGCGCGGGCGTCCATATGGGCGATCCAGCGGGCAAAACCGCCGCCGATCACGCCGTCAACCGGCTCCGCCAGGGCACCGACGCCCGGTCCCTCGACGACAAACGTCCACGTTGGCGTGACCACACCGTCCACCAGCGGATAGGTCACGATCAGATCGGCCCGCGTGGCCACGTCTCGCAAGGGGCCGAACGGGGCGTGGAGACGGACCTCGCCATAAACCGCCGACATGACCCGACCGTGGTCGAACCGCGTGCCGTCGGGCATGGCCTCGCACCAGCAGCCACCGGGTGCCAGATCCAGACCGAGATTGGCTGCATCGCCCGTATAGCTGTGGGCCGGGTCCCACCACAGGTCCACCTCCGAGAAGGCGTCCGCCACCCCGGCCGGACCGAGACGGGTCGGGCCCTGAAACTTCAGGGTGAAGGCGTTCTCGCTTCGCGACACAATCTCCGCAGCGACAGGAGAGTTCACCAGCCCTGCAAGGGCGAGGGCAAGAACAAACATCAGAGTGCGCATGATCAAGCCCCCTCGAAGGTCAGGGGTTCACCCCAGAAGCGTTCGACGCGTTCGCTCTGGCCGCCGGGGGAACCGGTCGTCAGAAAGCGCAGCCGCCCCTGATCGCCGAGCGCATACTCCGGGTGGCGGGCGAAATAGCGGTCCAGCGCATCGGCGACAGCGTCGGGCTGGCCGATGACTGGCGTACCTTCGGGCAGGGCCTCGGCAAACAGGGGAGCGACAATGCCATAGTGGGTGCAGCCGAGGATCACCTTGTCCGGCCAGCGCCCGATGCGGCGGCGCAGGGCCTCGACATGGTCGCGCACCGTGGTCCGCAGCTCGTCCTCGGCCACGCCGGCCTCGATCTGACCGGCCAGTCCCGGGCAGGGTTCGGTGAAGACGGCCAGATCCTCGCGGCGCTTGTCGATCTCGATCTCATAGACCCGGCTGTGGGCCGTCGCCTGGGTGCAGAACAGGCCCAGCACCTCGACCGCCGACTTGCGCTCGTCGCGGAAGCGGTCGTCGCTCTCACGGGCATAGGTCCAGGGCAGGCCGGTCGCCGCCTCTATGGTCGGCACGATGATGCCCAGTACATTGACGGGCCGTCCGAAGGTGCGCACCGCCTCGGGCACCCAGGTCTGCTGCAGCCGCCGCAGGGCGATGGCCGAGGCCGTATTGCAGGCCAGGACAACCACCGAAGCGCCCTCGGCGAACAACCGCTCGCAGCCCGCGCGGGTCAGATCGACGATCTCCTCGCCCTTGAGCCCGCCGTAGGGCGCGTGTTTCTGGTCGGCCAGATAGAGAAAATCCCGGCCCGGAAAGCGGCGGGTCAGGGTGCGGTGGATGGTCAGTCCGCCAACCCCGGAATCAAAGACACCAATGGCCATGAGGGCCCCTTCATCACGCGCGGGACGGGACGAACCCGCCGACGTCTCTCATGCCCGGCGCGCCGGACCCGTGGCAAGCCCCGGAACGGAAGGTCGCATCGGCCCGTCATCACACCCCGTTCAGGTGACGGCGGGCGCGCCATGGCCTAAGCTGCGCTCCAACATCACCAAGGGAGCCATTTTTCATGGACAGACGCCAGCTTCTCGCCGCAGGGGGCAGTATTTTTGCCCTCACCGGCTGCGCCAATATGGGCATGGGCATGGGAGGCGGCTCGACCGTCGGCCTGAGCCCCGAAGCCCTGGCCCGTGACGCCGCCATCGCGCGCGCCGTCCTGCCGCAACAGACCCCGCGCGCCGAACTGCTGCAGACGTGGACCGGCCCCTATGAAGGCGTGCCGCCGTGGCCGTCGGTGACCGCGGACAAGCTGAAGGTCGCGATCGTCGAGGGCATCGACCTGCAACGGGCCGAGATCACCGCCATCGCTGACAATCCCGAGCCGCCGACCTTTGCCAACACCATGGTCGCCCTGCAAATGGCCGGGGAGCCGCTGGGCCGCGCGCTCAGCCTGTTCGGCGTGATGAGCTCGAACATCGGCTCGGCCGACTATCAGGCCGTGCAGCGCGAAGTGTCGCCCCTGCTGTCGGCCGCCGGCGATGAGACGACCTTCAACCCCAAACTGTTTGCCCGCATCAAGGCCGTGGCCGACGGCGCCCGCGCCGCCGGGCTGACGCCGGAACAGGCCCGGATCGCCGAGCGCAGCCGCGACAGCTTTACCCGCAACGGCGCCGCCCTGGATGCCGCCGGCAAGGCCGAACTGGGCCGTATCAACTCGGCCCTGTCCAGCGCCTTCACCCGCTTTGGCCAGGCCGTGGTGGCCGACGAGAACACCTGGACGGTGCTGACCGACGAGTCCCAGACCGCGGGCCTCCCCGCCTCGAACAAGGCCGCAGCGGCCGCAGCCGCCCGCGACCGGAACATTGAGGGCTGGGCGATCGTCAACACGCGCTCCAGCGTCGATCCGTATCTGAGCTTCGCCGATGACCGCGCCATGCGCGAGGTGGTCTGGCGCAAATTCGTCAACCGCGGCGACAATGGTGATGCCAATGACACCAACGCCACCATCGCCGAGATCGTCAAGCTGCGGGCCGAACGCGCCCGCCTGCTGGGCTATGCCCACCACGCCGAGTGGCGCATGCAGGACACCATGGCCAAGACCCCCGAGGCGGCCATGGACCTGATGATGCGGGTCTGGGAACCGGCCAAGGCGCGCGTCGCCGAAGAGGTCGCGGACATGCGGGCGCTGGCCGGTCACGACATCGAGCCGTGGGACTATCTGTACTACGCCGAGAAGGTCCGTAAGCAGAAGTACGACCTCGATCAGAACGAGCTGAAGCCCTATTTCGAACTGAACGCGGTCAAGCGCGGCGCCTTCTACATGGCCGAGCGCCTGTACGGTTACACCTTCACCCCGGTGCCCGCCGGATCGGTGCCGGTCTTCCACCCCGACGTCGAGGTGTTCGAGGTCAAGGACAAGGCTTCGGGCCGTCACATCGGTCTGTTCTATTCCGACGACTTTGCCCGTCCGGGCAAGCGGTCGGGCGCCTGGATGACCAGCTACCGTCTGGGCTGGGCCTATGACGGGGGCGGCAACCAGCTGGTCTCGAACAACAACAACTTCATCAAGGCCGAGGCCGGCCAGCCCCTGCTGATCTCGCTGGACGATGCCGAGACCCTGTTCCACGAGTTCGGCCACGCCCTGCACTATCTGTCCTACAAGGTGACCTACCCGTCGCTGGGCGGCACGCCGCGGGACTATGTGGAGTATCCGTCCCAGGTCCACGAGCACTGGGTCCTGTCGCGGCCGATCCTCGACGGCTTCATGAAGCACGTCGAAACGGGTCAGCCCATGCCGCAGGAGCTGGTCAACAAGATCGAGGCCGCCGCCACCTTCAACCAGGGCTATGCCACGGTCAGCTATCTGTCCTCGGCCCTGGTCGACATGGACCTGCACACCCGCGCCACCCCGCCGACCGACATCGACGCCTTCGAGCGGGAAAGCCTAGCGCGTTATGGCATGCCGGACGAGATCGTGATGCGGCACCGCCTGCCGCAGTTCAATCACCTGTTCACCTCGGACGCCTATTCGGCGGGCTATTACTCCTACCTCTGGTCGGAAGTGATGGACGCCGACACCTGGGCCTATTTCGAGCAGTCGGGCGACGTCTTCAATCCGGAAATCGCCAGCAAGTACAAGGCGATCATCCTGGCGGAAGGCAATACGACCGACCGGGGCGAGGCCTATCGCCGCTTCCGCGGTCGCGATCCGGACGTCGCCGCCCTGCTGCGTGTGCGCGGCTTCCCGGTGAACTAGACACGGACGCTAACGCTCGCCGCGCGGCGGCTCGCTGCTTGAGCGCGATGAGCATGAGGATGCGGGGCCGGGGGAGCGATCCTCCGGCCCCTTTTCTGTCAGCCGCTGTTGCGGAGGCCGGCCGCAATACCGTTGAGGGCCACGAGGATGCCCTCGCGCACGGCGGGATCGTCGTCCCCGGCGCGGCGGCGGCGGATCAGCTCGACCTGCACATGGTTGAGCGGCTCGATATAGGGCAGGCGCAGCTGGATCACACGCGCCAGTTCGGGCTGTCGTTCCAGCAGAGTGGACTGGCCGGTGAGGCGCATGACGGCGTCGTGGGTCAACTGCCATTCAGCGGCGATCCGCCCGTGGATATCATCGGCCAGCGCGCGGTCCGGCACGAGGCTGGCATAGCGGCGGGCTACGGCCATGTCCGACTTGGCCATGACCATTTCCATGTTCTGGATCAGGGTGGCGAGGAAGGGCCAGTCCCCGACCAGCCCCTTCAGCGTATCGACCTCGGCCTCATCGAGAGTGGCCAGCGCCGAACCGAACCCGTACCAGCCGGGCAGCATGACCCGCGACTGGCTCCAGCTGAACACCCAGGGAATGGCCCGCAGGTCCTCGATCCGGGTCGAGGAGCTGCGCGAGGCCGGGCGTGAGCCGATTTTCAGCTCGGACAGCTCCGAAATCGGGGTGGCCGCGCGGAAATAGTCGATGAAACCGGGCGTCTCATAGACCAGGACGCGATAGGCCTGCATCGACGCATCGCTGAGACGGGCGATCAGCGGACCGTGCCGTTCGGCCGGGCCTTCGCCGCTTTCCTTGCGCAGCGAGGCCAGCACCACCCCGCTGGTCAGGGCATCCAGATTGCGCCGGGCCACGCCGGGCTCGCCGTATTTGTTGGCGATGACCTCGCCCTGTTCGGTGACGCGGATACGGCCCTCGACCGTCCCGCGCGGCTGGGCCACGACGCCGGCAAAGCTGGAGCCGCCACCCCGGCCGACCGCGCCGCCCCGGCCGTGGAACAGTTGCAGGCCCACACCGGCCTCGCGCGCCACATCGCGCAGCGCCCGCGAGGCGTGGTTCAGCTCCCAGGTCGAGGTCAGGTACGAGCCGTCCTTGTTCGAGTCCGAATAGCCGATCATCACTTCCTGGACCCCGCGCGCGCGGGCCAGGGCCAGCGGCGCGGGCTCGGCCATCAGGGCCTTGAGGGTGGCGGGCGCTGCCTGCAGGTCGGTGATGGTCTCGAACAGGGGCACGGCCTGGACGGGGCAGGACTCTGGCACTGTGGGATCGAACAGGCCGACTTCCTTGAGCACCAGATAGACCTCGAGCAGATCGGACGGGCTTTCGGTCTTGGAGACTATATAGGTCCGGATGGCATCCGGGCCGAAGGTCTCGATCGCGCGCGCGGCCGCCATCAGGATGGCGCGCTCCTTGAGCGTCTCTTCGGCATAGTCCGCGGCACCGGGCACGAACAGCGGGCGGCGGCTGGCCAGCTCGGCCCGCAACAGGGCCATGCGTCCGGCCTCGTCGCGCGTATCATAGTCATGGGCGACGCCTGCGACGCGGAAGAGGTCGGCGACGACCCGCTCGTGCACATCGGCGTTCTGGCGCATGTCGATCACGGCCAGGTGGAAGCCGAAGGCCTCGACCCGGTCGATCAGCCGCGACAGGGAATCGTCGGTGAAGGCCTGAGCATCGGCCGTCTGCAGGGCCGCGCGCAGGACTTTCAGGTCGGCGATGAAGGGCTCGGGACGGCCATAGGGCTCGGCGGCAAAGCCGGCCGGCCGCGGTGGCACTGTGCCCACCTTGGCCTGATAGTCCGCCGCCAGTCGCGCATAGATCTGGGTCAGGGCCCGGCGAAAGGGCTCGCCCTGCCGGTGAGGCGAGGTGTCGCCCGAGGCCTCCGACAGGGCGGTCAGTTCGGGAGACGGCTCGACCAGTTCCTCGGACAGACTGAGCTCGGCGCCAAGGGCGTGGACCGAGTCGAGATAGGCCCCCAGCGCCGCCCGCGTCTGGGTGCGGAACGCGGCATCCATGACAGAGGCATCGACATTGGGATTGCCGTCCCGGTCACCCCCGACCCAGCTGCCGACCGTGAGGAAGGGCTTGAGCTCCGGCGCGTCCAGCCGCTTTCGCCAGGCACCCAGATGTTCGGGCACGGCCTCGAGAAACACCTGCTCCAGAAAGGAGACGACGGTGTCGATCTCGTCCTGCACCACCAGGCCCGAGGTGCGGACCAGACGGGTGGCCCACAGCAGGAACACCTGACGCCTCAGCGCCGGGCTGGCACCCTGCCCTTCGCCGCGTCCGTCCAGCAGCGCCGACAGGGCGGCGATCCGGTCCAGCACGCTCTTGCGCCGCACCTCGGACGGATGGGCCGTCAACACCGGCGAGATCAGGCCCCGGGCGAGGATGTCGACCACGGCCTTGCGGTCCGCCCCGCCTCCGGACAGCCAGGCCAGCGCCGCCTCGGGCGTGTCCGGACGGGCGTCGGTCGCGGCGCCCTGACCTTCCGCCTCGCGGGCGCGCCGGCGGGCCTCCCGGTCCTCGGCGACATTGGCCAGCAGGGAAAAGACGGCAAAGCCATGGGTCAGGCCGACCGCCTGGTCCGAACTGAGCCCGGCCAGCAGGCGCTCCAGCTCCGACGCGTCGCGAGTGTCGGCCCCGTCGCGGTGATAGGCGACCGAGGCCCGGCGGACCGCCTCGATCCGGTCGTACAGATCCTCGCTGCCCGCTTCGCGGATGACGTCGCCCAGCACACTGCCCAGCAGGCGGACCTCCTCGCGCAGGCGGTCCGGGGTCGCGGGGTCGGCGGGCAGGGTGTCGGTCATAAGGCCTCCTTGAAGATCAACGATAGGCGTGCCGGGTCCTTCGAGGACAGGCGGCGCTCCCCTTCGTAACGGAATTTGTGCGGTTCCGTGCCCTGCGACCGCGCGGCAGGGGCCTGACTTGCCCTTTTCCCGGTTTTCCGCCATACACCGCCGCTTCCGGCGCTTGTGATCCTTGCGTCTCCACCCGCACGACCCCTCCCGATGGCGAGGACGAGGCGGGCGAGCCCCCTCTGCCGACGTGATCGTCGCCAGAGGCGTAGTCTCATGGAGAAAAGGATTATTCGGCGCCCTGACCGAGGAATCGAATGTTCGAGGCTCTGAACGAGCGACTGACAGGCGTCTTTGACCGGATCACCGGTCGCGGCGCCCTGTCCGAAAAGGACATTGCCGAGGCGATGCGCGAGGTGCGCGTGGCCCTGCTGGAGGCCGACGTCGCCCTGCCGGTGGTCAAGGACTTCATCGCCTTCGCCAGTGAAAAGGCCAAGGGCGAAGAGGTCATCCGCTCGGTCAAGCCAGCCGATCAGGTGGTCAAGATCGTCTATGACGGCCTGATCGAAATGCTGGGCGGCGAAGAGCCGGTCGGCATCAATCTGAACGCCACCCCGCCCGCTGTGATCCTGATGGCCGGCCTGCAGGGCTCGGGCAAGACCACCAGCTCGGCCAAGCTGGCGCTGCGCCTGACCAAGTTCGATCGCAAGAAGGTCATGATGGCCTCGCTGGACACGCGTCGTCCGGCGGCCATGGAACAGCTGGCCAAGCTGGGCGAGCAGATCGAGGTCGCGACCCTGCCGATCGTGACGGGCGAGAGCGCCGTCCAGATCACCCGCCGGGCGCTGCAATCCGCCAAGCTGCAGGGCTTTGACGTCCTGATCCTCGATACCGCCGGTCGCATCACCCTCGACGAGGGGCTGATGAATGAGGTGGCCGAGGTCGCGGCGGTGTCGAAGCCGGTCGAGACGCTGCTGGTCGCCGACAGCCTGACGGGCCAGGATGCGGTGCGCACGGCCAGGGCCTTCCACGAGCGCCTGCCGCTGACCGGTCTGGTGCTGACCCGCGCCGATGGCGACGGACGCGGCGGCGCCATGCTGTCGATGCGCGCCGTCACCGGCCTGCCGATCAAATACATCGGCGCCGGCGAGAAGGTCGATGCGCTGGACGTGTTTGACGCGCGTCGCGTGGCCGGTCGCATCCTCGGACAGGGCGATATCGTCGCCCTTGTCGAGAAGGCCTCGCAGGAACTGGACCAGTCCAAGGCCGAGGCCATGGCCAGGAAGCTGGCCAAGGGCAAGTTCGATCTGGACGACCTCGCGGCCCAGCTGCAGCAGATGAAGAAGATGGGCGGCCTTCAGGGCATCATGGGCATGCTGCCCGGCGTGGCCAAGATGAAGGCCCAGATGGCCGATACCGGCGTCGATGACCGGATGATCGCCCGCCAGGAAGCCATCCTCAGCTCGATGACGAAAACCGAGCGCAGGAAGCCCGACCTGCTGAACGCCAGCCGCAAGAAGCGCATTGCCGCCGGCGCGGGTGTCGAGGTCCAGGACATCAACCGCCTTTTGAAACAGCACCGCCAGATGGCCGATATGGTCAAGTCTCTGGCACGCGGCGGTCCCAAGAAGATGCAGCAGATGGCCGCCATGATGGGCGGTCTCGGCGGCGGACCCGGCCAGCCCGACATGGCCCGGCTGAAGGCCATGGGGGGCGGCAAGATGGCTGAGCCCTCGGCCGATGAAATGAAGGCCATCCAGGACCGGCTGTCCGGTCTGGGTGGCGGCATGCCCCCCGGTGGACTGCCCGGCCTGCCCGGTCTGCCCACCAAGAAATCCTGACCCTTTTCCCTAAAGAAAGAGACTGAAAATGCTGAAGATTCGTCTGTCGCGTGGCGGCACCAAGAAGCGCCCCTACTATCACATCGTGATCGCCGACAGCCATTCGCCCCGCGATGGCAAATTCATCGAGCGCGTCGGCACCTATAACCCGATGCTGCCCAAGGACGGCGACAAGCCGCGCGTGACGCTGAAGGCCGACCGCATCTCGGAATGGCTGGGCAAGGGCGCCCAGCCGACCGACCGCGTCGCCCGCTTCATCAGCCAGAGCCAGGACGAAGCCCTGGTCGGCAAGGTCAAGTGGACCCAGTCGAACAACCCGAACAAGGCCCAGCCCGGCAAGAAGGCCCAGGAACGCGCCGCCGAGCGCGCCCAGCGCGAAGCCGACCGTCT
>JAHJYN010000109.1 GCA_018826885.1 Alphaproteobacteria bacterium
CCCGGCGACAACGCCGAGCTGAACGTCGAGCTGATCACCCCGATCGCCATGGACCAGGGCCTGCGCTTCGCCATCCGCGAAGGCGGCCGCACCGTCGGCGCCGGCGTGGTGTCGAAGATCACCGAGTAATCAGCCTTCTCGGCTGAAAGACAGAACGGCCCCCGGAGCGATCCGGGGGCCGTTTTCGTTGGGGCAGGATGAAGCCAACCTATCCGACCACGCCTGATGGCCGATATTTCGTGGTCCGTGGCCGTCTGTGGCGCACGACCAGTCCTGCGCTGTCGTCAGAGGAGAAGGCCCCGCTGGTCAAGGCGCTCATGGCCGCACGCCGCGAGGTGGGGCGCGCCCGAAAGGCCGGTGACCGCGAGGCGCTGGCCGCGGCCGGGCAGGCGGTGGACGCGGCCAAGGTCGCGCTGGGAGAGCGCGGTCCGGTGTGGTGGACGGACGGCGCGCCTGACCTCAACCGGCATATGGCGCGCACGACGCCCTATGCCGACTGGTACGCCGGCCTCGACCCGGAGGCGCCCTAGGTGAACTCCACCGTCACGCCCGGCTCGACGGCGTCGGCCAGTTGTTCGACGTCCCAGTTGGTCAGGCGGACGCAGCCGCTGGAGGCGGTCTTGCCGATCTTGGCCGGATCCGGGGTGCCGTGAATGCCGTAGGTGTCACGGGACAGGTCGATCCAGACCGAGCCGACCGGATTGTTGGGGCCGGGCGGGACGACCACCTTGCTGCCGCCGTCGCCATAGCTGACCCGAGAGGGATCATAGGTGTAGTTGGGCTCGGGCGCGATGGCCCGCACCGTGTGGGTGCCGGACGGCGAGGGCATTTCTCCGCTGCCGATGGTCGCGGGGTAGAAGGCCAGCAGTTTGCCGTCGGCGTCGAACGCGCGTAGGGCGTTCTCCGCCTTGTCGATGACAATACGGGCGACCTTGCCCCCGAGCGCGTCCGGACCGGTTTCGGCGACGACGATGGTCTGGCCCGCGCGGGTGAAGTCGACACCGGGGTTCAGGGCGTCGAGCAGGGCCTCGCTCATGTGAAACTTCTCGGCCAGGGCTTCGCGGGCATCGGCGTAGCCGACCGTTTCGAGCTCGCCCATGGCCGCGATGTCCTCGGGCACACTGCCGATGAAGGGCCCGGCGACGTCGGCCTCGGTAAGGGTGTAGTCGGTCAGCACCCGGTTGCTGTCGCCCGAGCTCAGCTGGTCAAAGACCTTCGCGTCCAGTTCGCCATCCACCTCGAGATCATGGGCCTCCTCGAAGGCAGCGATGGCCTGTCGGGTGTTTTCGCCGCCGAGGCCGTCGATGATGCCGGGCGAGAAGCGGGTGCGGTCCAGCAGGATCTGCGCCCGGGCCATGGCGGGGTCGGGTCGCGTGTCATCGGGCAGGGCATCGGTGACGGCCCCTCCGCGGCTGGCCGGGTCGCCACCGTCACCGTCGCCGTTTGCCGTGTTCGCTGGAGGCGGGGTGAAGCGGGCCGATTCGATTGACTGGCGCAGGCGCGTCGCCTCGTCCTGCGCCGGACTGGAGGCCTGGGTTCGGGACCGCTCGCGGGCGTCATCGCCACAGGCCGCGGTCGCCAGCAGGGGCAGGGCGGCGAGCAGGGCGAGGGGGGCTGGGCGGCGCAGGATCATGGACGGGCTCCGGATGGGGGGACCTGTCCAACCCCGCAGGGTCGCGGACGTTCCCCTCAGCGCAGGGCGCCGCCGAGTCCCGCGACGGTGTTGGCTGCCCAGCAGGCATAGCCGGCGTCATTGAGGTGCAGGTCGTCGGGGCCGACGCCGCCGCCCTCAAGCCCGGCCCAGCCGGACATGGGGCTGAACCGCGGAGCGACCGCATAGCCTTCACGCGCACCGAGGTAGTCAATCGTACCGGACACGCCGGCGAGCAGGCTGTTACGGCCCCGGAAGCCGGCGTTGTCGGTGTCTTCGGGCAGGCGCTGGGGGTCGATCAGCACCACATCGACGCCCGCGGCCTCCAGGATGTCGCGACCGCGCTCGAAGTCGGCGACCACCCGGGCGAGGGTCAGGTCGCGCAACATGTCATTGGTGCCCAGCTGCCAGAGCACCAGATGGGGGCGGGCGGCGTCGATTTCGGCCTGCAGGCGGTTGACGGTGTCGGCGGTTGTCTCGCCACCGATACCGCGATTGATGACGGTGATGCGGGTGTCGGGAAACGCCTCTCGCAGACCTGCCTCGACCAGCGGGACGTAACCGAGGTCAGGCCGACTGGCGCCGACACCCTCAATACTGGACGAGCCGACGGCGAGGATAGTCAGGGAGCCAGCCTGAAGGGCAGTGCGGCTGCGTGCGAGGCCGCCATTGGCCTGAAATTTGTCGGCGGAGACGGGGCAGGTCACCGGCACCTCGAACGCCCGGATGGTCGAGGGCCCCGGGACCGGGGCGCAGGCCCCGAGGGCGAGGACGGCCAGAAGGGGCGCAAGGGTGCCGGCGGCTCGCATCAGTTCTCCTCGCCCGTAGCCGGGTCGGTTTCGGTTTCGCCCGAATTGCTGGAGCCCTCGGCGCCCCGGGGTTCGGTGGCGGGACGGGGGGGCTTGCCGTCCGTGCCGGGACGCTGGTCCTCGTTTTCGACGGAGCGGTTATCGGGGCGGGTGTCGGTCATGAAGGGATTCCCTGAAGGGGCGACAGTGCCCCGAGACCCTTCAACGCTCAAGGTGGCCGGGCGGCTCCCGTCTGCGTGACGTGGCTAACGCTCCGTTCACCACGGCTCTCAACTCCGGTTCAAGGCTGATCGGCTAGGTTTGGCAGGACGGGGTGCGCGACAGGCGGGCCCGGCTGAGGCGGACGATGCGGATATGGCGATGGCTCTGAAGGTCGAGATGCTGGGCGTTGAGCGCCTGTCGGCGGATCACTGGACGTTGTGGGAGCATATGCGCCTCGCCAATCCGGCGCTGTCCAGCCCCTATTTCCGGCCCGAGTTCACCCGCATCGCCGCCGGGGTCACGCCGGGCGCGCGCGTCGCCGTGCTGCACCGGGGCGAGGATGTCGTGGGCTTCTTCCCGCACCAGACCCGTGGCGGGGCGATCCAGCCGCTGGCGGCGCCGATGAACGATTACCACGGGATCATCAGCCATCCCGAGACGGCCCCGACCCTGACCCATGTGGCCGACCTGCTGGACGGCAACCGGCTCAACGTCAGCGGCTGGGTCGGGCCCGGCGGGGCGGGCCGGGTGCGCGAAGCGGTGATGGCCGTGCTCCCGGACGCCGGCTTTGAGCCCTGGTACGCCGAACGGCGCACCACCCAGGGCAAGTATTTCAAGGACAAGGAGCGCGCGCGACGCAGTCTGGAGACGGAACTGGGCCCTGTGCGCGTCGAACTGGGCCTGCGCGACCCCGAGCTGCTGACGCAGGTCATTGACCTGAAGCGCGATCAGTACCGGCGCAGCGGCCTGCACGATGTGTTTGCCTGTGGCTGGACGGTACGGCTGCTGGAAGCGCTGATGCAGGCCAAGGGCGACTTTGGCGCCTCGATCGCGGGGCTGTGGGCGGGCGACAGGCTGTGTGCCCTGGAATATTCGCTACACGCCGACAGCCATTATCACTTCTGGTTCCCGGCCTATGTGCCCGGTCTGGCGCGCTGCTCGCCCGGAGTGCTGCTGAGCCTCGAGACCATGCGTCAGGGCTCGGAGCAGGGGTATCGCGTGTTCGATTTCGGCTTCGGTGGCGAGCACTACAAGAAGTATTTCTGCAATGCCTCCCAGAGCCTGCGCGAGGCCGTCATCCAGAAGCCCGGCCTGCAGGCCAGTCTGAGGGGCGCGGCGGCGGCGACGCTGGAGACTCTGGTCGGGCCGGCGCGGGGCGAGGCCCTGCGCACCAGTCTGCGACGTCGGTGGTCCGCGATCGAGGCCTGCGAGATCGATGGCCTGGCGCGCGCGCGCGGTCTGGCGGTGGCTGCTCGTGCAGCGCTGAGGAAGACGCCTGACATCCTGACGGCCTCGGCCTGATCGCCCGGAGAGACCCGATGCTGCAAAAGACCGCCCGCTCGCGCTACACCGGACCCATCGAGACGGCCGATGTGCACCCCCACGCGCTGGTCGACCGCGGCTTTGCCTCGGACGAGGCGCTGGCCGCCCTGCTGGACCGCTATCCGGCCGAGCTGTTCGACATCAACCTCTATGACTATGACGACGACGGCCAGTCGCGCCTGCGCACCGGAGCCCGGGGCCGTCTGTCGGGCGCTGAACTGCTGGAGGCCATCAAGCAGGGGCGGCTGTGGGTCAATCTGCGCTCGGTCGAGCGGGGCTGGCCCGAGCTGTGGCAGGCCGCCATGGGCGAGTTCGCCGCGATCCAGGCGCGCTATCCGGGGCTGAAGGCGGTGCGGAATGCCGGGCAGCTGATCCTGTCGTCGCCCAAGGCGCGCGTGCCCTATCATTTCGATGCGGCGGGGGTGGTGCTGTTCCACCTGCGCGGACGCAAGCGGGTATTCGTCTATCCGGGCGATGAGCTGCACCTGCCCGAGATCGCCATGGAACAGGTGGTGGCCCGCCAGACAACCGAAGAGGTGCCCTATGCGCGCAGCTTTGAGGCCGATGCCCGGGTTGTCGACCTGGAGCCGGGGCAGGCGCTGACCTGGCCCTTCTATGCACCGCACCGGGTCGAAAACCTCGACCGGTTCTGCGTCTCGCTGTCGATGGATTTCCAGACCTGGCCCACGCGGTTCCGCAACGGTGCCCTCTATGCCAATGCGGTCGCCCGGGCCCGGGGCCATCAGCCGCGCTCGACCGATACGCTCGGCACGGCTGGCCTGGCCGCGCGCTGGGCCGCCTCGCTGGCGTTCAGGAAGCTGAAGCTGATGCCCGATCAGATTGCCGGGCTGGAACGCGACTTCGAGCCCGAGGTCGGCGCGATCGACGGGGCGGGCTCCATTAATTCGAGGTCATGACCTCGAGTTAAAATGACAGGCGGGAGCCGGGCGCGCATCCTTTCCTCATGTTGGGAAAGGGAGGAACACCCATGAAGACCGCACTCATCCTGTCCGCCGCTCTGCTGTCGACGACCACGCTTGCCGGTGCCGCACAGGCCCAGGACGTGCAGATCGAGAACGCCGTCGCCCGGGTCATCGTCCTGGTCGAGGACCGCGCCGATGTCGCCGTCGAGATCGAACGGGGCCGCGCCGACCTGCCGGTGCCCACGGTCCGCCAGCGGGGCGACCGAATCGAGGTGAACGGCAATCTGCCGCGTCGCGCCATCCGCAACTGCCGCTCGGGACCCGACGGCGCGCGCCAGCCGGGGGAGGGGGCCTCGGTCGACCTGCGCGACATCGGCCGTGTCAACCTGAGCGAGGCCCCGCTGATCGTCGTCAGAACCCCCCGTAAGGTCGACGTGAGCGCCTCCGGCGCCGTCTTTGGTACGGTCGGCCGCGGGGCAACCGATGTCGAGTTCGGCAATGGGGGTTGCGGCGACTGGACGATCGCCAATGTCGACGGGGGGCTCGATCTGTCGTTGGGTGGGTCGGGCGATGCCGTGGTCGGCACGTCTGACAGGCTGGAGATCGCAATTGGCGGCTCGGGAAGCGTCCGTGCCGGCGCGACCCGCGATCTGGACGTTTCCATCGGCGGCTCCGGAGATGTGGAAGTGGCCGCGGTCAACGGGCCGGTTGAACTGGCCGTCGGCGGCTCGGGCGAGTTGCTGGTGCGGGGCGGGACGGCGCCAAGGATGGACATTTCCATCGCGGGATCCGGCGACGTCGAATTCCGGGGCACGGTCGGCGACCTCGACGTCGCGGTGGCAGGCTCGGGCGATGTCCGGGTGTATGAAGTCACCGGTCGAGTCAGCCGCGCCATCCTGGGCTCGGGCGACATAAGCATCGGTCGCTGACATCAATGGGATTCCGCCCTTGACGCAGGCGGAATCGAACGGCATAAGCCCCCACTCTTGTTGGACCGGCTGTGCACTTCGCGTGAGTATGAAGTGCAGACGCGGTCCGCAGGAACGACCTGAGA
>JAHJYN010000110.1 GCA_018826885.1 Alphaproteobacteria bacterium
CCCGCGAGCGGGGAGGAGATGAAGATTGACCGTCTGAACCGTCTGAACCGTCTGAATTTGTGCCTCCGTCACCCGGGGGGTCGGCAACCGGACTGTATGGGCTACCCACGAACCCCGGCGAGAAGAACGGTGCGAGATGCGGCCGGGGCATTGAACGGGCTGGGTAAATCGACGGCTGCCCGGACATTCATCGCCCTCGACCCGGCGTCATCCTCGGGCTCGACCGGAGGGGACGACCGTTGAGAATGGGGATGAGACCGGTGCCCCAACAAAAAACGCCCCGGGTTTCCCCGAGGCGCCTTTTGTAGGCCAGATCGCGATCGCAGTTTAGCGCTTCGAGAACTGGAAGCTGCGGCGGGCCTTGGCGCGGCCGTACTTCTTGCGCTCGACGACGCGGCTGTCGCGGGTCAGGAAGCCGTGGGGCTTCAGGACCTTGCGGAGCTCGGGTTCGTAGTGCGTCAGGGCGTGCGACAGGCCGTGGCGGATGGCGCCGGCCTGGCCGGACAGGCCCGAGCCCTCGACCGTGCAGTTCACGTCGAACTGGGTGGTGCGGTCGGTGACGGTCAGCGGCTGGGCCACCATCATCTGCAGCACCGGACGGGCGAAATACTGGGTCAGTTCCTTGCCGTTGACGGTGATCTTGCCCGAGCCGGGCTTGATCCACACGCGGGCGATGGCGTTCTTGCGCTTGCCGGTCGAATAGGCGCGGCCCAGCGAGTCCAGTTCCTGGACGTAGGTCGGGCCGGATTCGACTTCGGAGCCCATGCCCTTCAGGGCATCAAAGCCGGTGGCAGCCGGGGTGTCGGCCGGGGCGGCGGTGTCGGTTTCGGTGTTGGTCGCGTCGGTCATGATCAGACGGTCCGGGTGTTCTTGGCCGACATCGATTTGAAATCGATGACTTCCGGCTGTTGGGCTTCGTGGGTGTGGGCGCTGCCGACGAAGAGGCGCAGGTGCGTCATTTGCTTGCGGGCCAGGGGGCTTTCCTTGGGCAGCATGCGCTCGACGGCCTTTTCCATGACGCGCTCGGGGAAGCGGCCATTCAGGACCTTCTCGGGGGTGGTTTCCTTGATACCGCCCGGGTGACCGGTGTGACGGTAATAGGTCTTGTTGGTCAGCTTGGCGCCGGTGAACACCACCTTGTCGACGTTGGTCACGATGACATAGTCACCGCAATCGACGTGCGGGGTGTAATCGGGGCGGTGCTTGCCGCGCAGGCGGTTGGCGATGAAGGTCGCGAGGCGGCCCACCACGACGCCTTCGGCGTCGATGTGGATCCACTTCTTCTCGACATCGGCCGGCTTCAGCGAAGCCGTGGTGCTCTTCAGCATGTCTGGAGGTCCTGATGGTCGGTCGGGGCCCCAGAGATGCGGAGCGCCGGAATGAAGGCGGGCTGCTACAGGACCCCAGTCCGCCCGTCAATCCCCGCCACGACACGCATATGCCATTAGTGCGTTGATTTTACTCGGCAATATATATGCGGTATTAAATTACCGTATAAACGGGACGGAATTGTTCAGCTTCGGCCCCGGACCAGGGTGTTCCGGACGTGCCGGCCCAGGGGGTCACGGGCCATCCAGCTGTCGCCGATCTCGGCCTCGACGATGTCGCTGCAGAAGCGGGGCAGCATGAATCCGGGCCGGATGCGGGTCAGGCACACCTTGTTGCGGTCGACCTGCCAGCGCGCGGTAATGCGGGTGCCGTCGGAGAACCGGCCCTCATAGCTGCCGTCCCGATTGAACCAGTGCTTGACCCAGCCGCCGTCGGGATAGTGGGACATGACCGTATTGTCGAAGGCCACAGCCATGAAGGGCGGCACATCGCCGGCGCGGGTATCGCCCGCCTGCAGACCCGTGCCGGACCCCAACACCAGACCCATGGCCATCACGGCCAGCAAAAGCGGCTTGCGCATGCGCGGCCCCCCTCCCCTTCCAATCTCCCGGGGCGGACTATTAACGATCTGTTAGGTTTTGCAAGACCGCCGGCCGGTCAAATACTTGACTTCGACGTGTGGATATCTATATCCGGCCCTCGTGCTCGGGACAGGAACGGCAACGGGGCCGCCCGCACGCCCAGAGGGGCGGTTTCGTGCACAGTCGGCTCCACACGGGGGCCCGCTCTTTCTCCTGTTCCCGAACATACAAGGTTTGAATGACCGACTTTTCCCAGCTGGGCCTTTCGCCCACGACGCTGCAGGCCGTTATCGATACCGGCTACACCTCCGCCACCCCTATCCAGGCCCAGGCCATTCCGGTCGCCCTCGCCGGGCGCGATGTTCTGGGTATTGCCCAGACCGGTACGGGCAAGACCGCCGCCTTTACCCTGCCGCTGGTCGAGCGGCTGGCGTCGGGCCGGGCCAAGGCCCGGATGCCGCGCGCCCTGGTGCTGGCGCCGACCCGCGAGCTCGCGGACCAGGTCGCCGAGAGCTTTGCCAAATACGCCAAGGGCACCAAGCTGAACTGGGTGCTGCTGATCGGCGGCGTGTCGATGGGCGACCAGGTCGCGGCCCTGAACAAGGGCGTGGACGTGCTGATTGCCACGCCCGGCCGTCTGCTGGACCTGTTTGACCGCGGCAAGATGCTGCTGACCGGCGTCGAGATCATGGTCGTCGACGAAGCCGACCGCATGCTGGACATGGGCTTCATCCCCGACATCGAGCGCATCTTCAAACTGACGCCGCCGCGGCGCCAGACCCTGTTCTTCTCGGCCACCATGCCGCCCGAGATCACCCGGCTGACGACCCAGTTCCTGAAGGACCCGACCCGGATCGAGGCCTCGCGCCCGGCCATGACGGCCGAGACCATCACACAGTATCTGGTGCGAATCCCCGGTTCCGATCCCAAGCTGAAGCGCGAGGCGCTGCGGGCCCTGGTCGGACGTGACGATGTGAAGAACGGCATCGTCTTCTGCAATCGCAAGTCGGAAGTGAACGTCGTCGCCAAGTCGCTGAAGACCCACGGATTCGATGCGGCCCCCATCCACGGCGACCTGGACCAGAGCCTGCGTACCAAGACCCTGGCCGATTTCCGCTCGGGGGCGCTGAAGATCCTGGTGGCCTCGGACGTGGCCGCGCGCGGCCTCGACATTCCCGACGTCAGCCACGTGTTCAACTATGACGTCGCGCACAATGCCGACGACTATGTGCACCGCATCGGCCGCACGGGACGCGCCGGCAAGACCGGCCAGACCTTCATGATCGTGACGCCGTCGGACGACCGCTCGCTCGACAAGGTGCTGAAGCTGATCAAGATGACGCCGGAGGAGCTGACGCTGGACCTGTCTTCGGGCGGCAAGGCCCGTCCGGCGAAGGCGGAGCCTGCGAAGGCCGGCGCTGACGCCGAAGCCGCCGCGAAGCCCGCGCGCGCGCGTCGCGAAGCCGGTCCTGCCGTTGCGGAAGAGACCTCCGGCGAGCCCCCTGCCCGTCGGTCGCGATCGCGTCGCAAGCCCCTTGCCGAGGCGGCGGAGACCGATACGGCTCCGGCCGAGACCAAACCGGTCGAGCATGCCCCGGAAGAGGCGCGCCGGTCGGACGCGTCGGAGTCCGAGCCGCGCAAGCGCTCGCGCTCACGCGGTGGGCGGGGTCGCAAGGCCGACGCTGCCCCCGAAGGTCGCAAGGATACCGGACCGGCCAGGGACACCGACGGCCGCAAGGACTCCGCGCCGATCAAGGCGTCCGACAGCTCGGCCTTCGGCAACGACGGCGTGCCGGCCTTCCTGCGCCGCCCGATCTGACAACAGGCTTGATCGCCTCCACGAATCCCCGTTCTTCGACCTCGCTTAACCCGCTGTTACGCTTCGGCGGTTAGGCTTTGGGCGTCGGTCCAGAACGGATCGGGGTGCCCGGGGGGACAGGACGCATGACGGAAAAGGTCGACACCACCGTTCGGGGGCCCGATGCCTATGGCCTGGCCCGACGCGTGCTGGACGACATGGAATCGGCCGGCGTCTGGCCGACCCCCGTCAATTTCGAGCTGTGGCTGCACTATGTCGGCGATCCCGAGGGCGCGCTGGGGCGCGAGATCCGGCGTATCCTGGCCACGAAGGAGCCCTTCTCGGAGTCGACCTCCGAGATGCTGGCGTCGGAATATCTGCCGCGTGGCCGTCTGAGCGAGGAAATCCGCGATGCGGGCCGCCTGCTGGACAAGGAACTGTCCTCGGTCGCCAGCACCATCGCCAATGCCCACAAGTCGCAGGTCGAATACGGCGTCACCCTGGCCGATGCGTCCGGTCAGATGGACGGCGTCGACAGTGCCGACACACTGAAGTCGCTGGTCAGCACGCTGGCGGATGCCACCCAGAAGGCCCGCACCCAGAACAGCACGCTGGAGAAGCAGCTCGAGACCTCTACCCGCGAAGTGGCCAAGCTGCGCGAGCACCTGGAGCAGGTGCGGCGCGACGCCATGACCGACGCCCTGACCAATCTGGCCAACCGCAAGGCCTTTGACGAACATCTCGAAGGGTCGGTCGACGCGGCCCATGCGAACGGCAAGGCCCTGACGCTGGCGGTCATCGACATCGACCATTTCAAACGATTCAACGACACCTGGGGCCATCAGACCGGCGATCAGGTGCTGCGCTATGTGGCCAGTGTTCTGGGCCGCACGGCCAAGTCCCCGCGACTCGCCGCCCGGTATGGCGGGGAAGAATTCGGCCTGATCTTCCCCGATGAGAGCACCGCCTCGGTCGAGAAGGCCCTGAACGCCGTGCTCAAGGAAATCTCGTCCCGCGCCCTGCGGCGTCGATCGACGAACGACGAGCTCGGAGCCGTGACCATTTCCGCCGGCTTTGCCCGCCTGCGCCCGGGCGAGACCGCCGCCTGCCTGCTGGAACGGGCCGATGCGGCCCTCTATGCCTCGAAGCGGGGCGGTCGCAACCGGGTGACCGACGCGGATCAACTTGAACAGGCCGCCTGACATTCCGGCCGAGGGGCGCCTCGCCCCGTTCAGCCGTCCGCGCAGCCTCGCGTTCGCGGCAGCCTATTGGGGCCTGTCGATCGTCTATTGCCTCGCCGCCGTGCTCGCTGCCGTGCTGCCGGGGCGCACGGCCACAGGCTGGATCATCCGGCGCTATGTGCGGCGCATGGTGCAGGCCATGCGGCTGCTGGCCGGGATCCGGACCGCGGTGCGCGGGCGTGAGCGCCTGCCCGACGGCGGCTTCATCGTCGCGGCCAAACACCAGAGCTGGGGCGACGGCTATACGGTCTATGACCAGTTCGGGGACCTGGCCTTCGTCACCGGCGACCACCTCGAGAAATTCCCGCTGATGAGCACGGTGCTGCGCAAGCTGGGGGCCATTGTGGTCAACAACTGCGGCGGCCACGAAGCCCGCGCGGCGCTGAAGCGGCGGGCGGCCGACGCCCATGCCGAGGGCCGGCGGATCCTGATCTATCCCGAGGGCAATCTGGCGAAGGTCGGTGAGAAATTCCGCTACCGGACGGGCGTCTGGCACATGTACCGCGACTTCGGCATGCCGGTCGTGCCGGTGGCCACCAATCTGGGCCTGTTCTGGCCGCAGGAGCAGTTCCTGAAGCGCCCGGGCACGGCGACGATCGAGTTCCTGGAGGCTTTGCCGACCGGTCTGGGCAAGGAGGAGTTCATGGCCCGGCTGGAAGCGGCGATCGAGGACCGGACCGCAGCGCTGGTGGCCGAGGCGACCAGTCAGCCGGTCACGCCGGCCGTCCAGGTGCTGACCCCGGATGAGGTCCGAAAGGCCGCCGCTCAGGCCTCCTGAGCCACCGGGGTGATGGTGACGCTTTCGCCGCAGCCACAGGCGTCGGTCTGGTTCGGGTTCTTGAACACGAATTTCGAGGCCAGGTCGGTGACCTGAAAGTCGATCTCGCTGCCGATCAGGAACAGGATGGCCTTGGGGTCGATCAGGACGGTGGCGCCCTTGTCCTCGACCACCTCGTCCAGCGGTTCGACGCGTTCGGCATACTCAACCGTATATTCCTGACCCGCGCAGCCGCCGTTCTTGACGCCGATGCGCAGACCCGCGCACGGGCCCGAGGCGGCCTCGGTCAGCTGGCGGATGCGGTCAGCCGCAGCCTCGGTCAGGCGGACGGCCTGGGGGCGCGGGCGACGGGCGGGGCGTGTGGCGGTCAGGTCAGTCATGGGCCTAGAACATGTTGAGCGCGAGTTTAGCCTCGTCGCTCATCTTGGAGGGATCCCAGGGGGGGTCGAACACCAGATTGGCCTTGGCCGAGCGAATGCCCTCGACCGTCATGACGGCGTCCTCCACCCAGCCGGGCATTTCGCCGGCCACCGGACAGCCGGGCGCGGTCAGCGTCATCTCGACCAGCACGTCCTTATCGTCGGAAACGTCGACCTTGTAGATCAGG